>DASTKF010000361.1:0-6047 GCA_035716065.1 Gaiella sp. | reverse complement strand
ACGCAATCCGTTCGCGCGCGCATCCAGGAGCTGACCGGGATCCCGCCCGAGTCCGTGCTCGTCCACGCGACGCACAGCCACAGCGCGCCGAGCCTCTCGCGCGGGTCGGGCGTCGCCGGTCTCCAGGACGCGGCCGGGTTCGAGGCCTACACGGCGGTTCTGCCGGACCTCGTCTCGGGCGCCGTGTTCGCCGCGCACCGACGGCTGCGCCCGGCCCGCGTCGGCGCGGCGGTGTCGCACGCGCCAGGTCTCAGCGTCAACCGGGTGCGGCACGAGAGGGCGGTCGACGACGCCGTGACGGTGATCCGCATCGACGACGCCGGCGGTGCGCCGCTCGCTTCCGTCGTCGACTTCACGGCCCATCCGATCACGGTCGGCGGCATCAGCACCGAGTGGGACGCCGAATACCCGGCACCGGTGCGAGCGGCCGTCGAGGCCGAGCTGCCGGGGGTCGAATGCCTGTTCGTCCAGGGGTGCGCGGGCGACGTCGCGCCGTTCGACGACTGGTGGTTCGGCAATTGGGACGCAAGCCGGCACTCCTACGAGCGCCGCGACTGGCTCGGCGCCAGGCTCGCCGAGGCGGCGCTCGAGGCGCATGCCCGGGCGGAGACGTCGCCGGACGCGCGGGTCGCTGCCGGGGCGGAATGGCTCGACCTTCGGCGCCGCCGGCACGACTACACGGCCGACGAGCTGCGCGAGGCCACCGCGGCGTGGGAGGCAGGCCCACAGCCCGAATGGCCGGAGACCTGGTCGGAGGAGGTGCACACCATGACCTCGGCGCAGCAGTTCCCCGCCTCGTACATGTGGGGTGCCCTCACGATGTACACCGACATGCTCGAGCGGGCCGACGTCCCGGTGCGTACCGAGGTGCAGGCGCTCGCGGTCGGTGACGCGGCGATCGCGGCGAACTCGTTCGAGCTGTTCAATGAGCCGGGCTCGCGGATCAAGGCCTCGAGCCCTTTCGGCACGACGATCGCGGCGGCGTACACGAACGACTACCTCGGCTACCTCCCCGCGAGCGAGGATCTCGACCTGGTCGCCGGCGTGCCGCTCGGCCAGATCCTCGATCAGGACGAGTGGCGCTGGGCCTACGGGATCACGAACTCGAACGTCCATCGCGGAGAGGTCGACCGCCTCGTCGAGGCGAGCGCCGAGCTCCTCGGCCGCCTCCACGCATAGGTCCGACGCTCAGCCGCCGAGCGCGGCAGTCACGCGCCCCAGACCACCTCGGTCGGCCGTTCGACGCCCGGGAGCGGAAGCGCGCTCGCCTCGGCCTCGACCGCCTCGCGCGCTGTGCGCGACAGGCGCGCCCACGCGTCGACGCGTACCGTGTGCTTCGCGCGCCTCCACGTTCCGCGGATCTCGCCGTCGACGAGGAGGGCGCCGGGCCACACCCGGGAGGTCCAGAGCAGCTGCCGCTGATCCACGCCCGGAACGAGGAGCTCGCGCTCGGCACCGTGAAGGAGGAAGTACGCATCGCCGCTCGGCAGCAGCCGCGCAGGCGCCGAGGCGGACGCGGGAGCGCGCATCTCGGGCTCGTCGTCCGCGAGCAGCCACTCGTCTCCGAGGGGTGACCGGACGGGCACGAGCGATCCCTCGAGCGAGGCGTAGGCGGTCGCCGCCGAACGGCCGGAGGCGCCCGCCCAGCGGGCGAACCCACCCGCAGTCGTCGGGCCGAAGACGTGCAGGTGACGCCGGGCGAGCTCGCGGCACGCGTCGGCCGGCCCGATGTCTGGCACCGGGACGCTCCAGATGACCGGCGCGCGGGCGCCGTGCCAGCGGATCTCGACCGTGCCGGTCGTCGCCGCGTACCTGATCGAGTTGCCGAGACCGAGTGCGCCCCCCGCCTCGCGGTCGGTCATGCGCCTCCCGTCGAGATGGGCGTGGAGCGCGGCGGCCGTGCGCTCGGCGCGCAGGCGGCCCTTCTCGGAGTCGGGCAGCCGCCCGAGCGAGAAGAGGGCGAAGTCGCGCCGGGCGACGACGTACGTGTTGTAGCGCGGTCCCCAGAGCTGCGCGAGCGCAGGGTCGTCCAGCGCCGACGGCCCGACATCCGCGACGCGCGCGTGCAGGGAGAGGAGCGCCGCCCGCGGCATGCTGTCCTGGAGCCCGGCCCACGCCGCCTGCTCGAGCGAGGCCGGGGCGTACGGCATCCGCTCGTCGAGCGCGCCGACGCGCCGCCGGAAGGCCAGGATCTGCTGCCGGGTGAGCCGGAGACGCGCCTGCATCGACCTGGAGCGTAGGTGACACGCGTGGCCGCCGATGGAAGGCGTAGCGTTCGTGATGTGAACGAGACACGTCCCCGGCGCTCTTCGGGCCGCGAGGCCGGCTCGGAGCGAGGCGAAGACCCGCTCGACGACTGGCTCGGCGACGTCTCGGACGACGACTGGAGCGAGGGCGCCACTCTGCCTGCCCGATCGCCCTCGTCCTACCAGCAGGGCCCCGTGCCCGAGGGTGAGCGCGCGGTCGAGCCTGCCTCGCGTCGCTCGGCCCGCACCGCCGGGGCTCACCGGACGGACGTCGCGCGGCGGCGCGTCGTCGCCGTCCTCGTGCTCGTCTCGCTGGCCGTGCTCGCGGGGGTGTTCGCGTTCATAGCCTTCGGCGGGGATGACGCGCCGCCTGCGACGACGACCGTCACCCAACCCGTGACAACGCCAACGACCACGCCGACGACAACGACGCCGTCGCCCGAGCCGACGACGCCCACCACCACGACCCCGACGACGACGACCCAGCCGGAGACGAGCGGGGCCACGGGCTTCACGCTTCCGGAAGGAACGAAGCTCCAGCGCGACGCCGAGAACGACGCCGCCGTGGTCCGCGAGCTCCAGCAGGCCCTGACCGCTGCCGGCTACGACCCCGGCCCGGCGGACGGCACCTACGGCGAGCAGACCGAAGCTGCCGTCGTCGCGTTCCAGCAGGCGAACGGCCTCTCCGTCGACGGCAGGGTCGGCCCCGAGACCGCCGCCGCCTTGAACAGCGCTTTGGCAACGGGCTGACCGGGCAGCAGGGCTCGGGTCACGGCACAGGCGGTGTCTCGGGCCCGGTCGTGGCCGCGTTCGCCGGTGTCACGGGTGCGGCCGTCGTCGGGGCGTTGCTCGCGCCGTGGCTGCGAGGGACGTCGATCCGCGGTGCGAGGTCATGGTGCCTCGGTATTCCGTGGCGCAGCGTTCCCAACCTCAGCGCTCAGAGCCGTTGTGGCTCTTGTGCTTCGTCAGCGTTAGTGTCGTGCCACTGTGAGAGGGAGGGAACGATGACAAGCGTACTCTGCCACTGCCGGGTTGCTGACTACGACGCGTGGCGGCCCGGATACGACCACGCCGTTCGGGTCACCTCCCACCCCACCCCCTCGCGAAGTGCTGGAGCGCCGGGGCCTGGTCGCGGGGCCACCATCGAGCAGATCTCCACGCGGCACGAACGCCACGTCCGAGGCAAAGCTGAATCGTTCCACCGGTACCTCCTTGGTGAGATCGACGGAACGCTCGCGCAGCGACCTCTCTTATCCCTCCTGTGACGCCAGACTCCTCTGACCGCTCCCGTCGGCGTTCATGACGTGAGCTTCGGGTCGCCCGTCGCGGTTGCTGACAAACGCGATCCTCCGCCCGTCCGGCGACCAGGAGGGACTGCCGTCGTTTGCCGGGTTCCGGGTGAGGTTCCGCTTTCCGCTTCCGTCGGCGTTCATGACGTAGATCTCCGCCTTGCTGCCCCCGACCCGTCTGTGGCTCTGGAAAGCGATCTTTCGCCCGTCCGGGGACCAGGCCGGTTCGCCGTCATAGCCCAGGTTGTGCGTCAGCCTGCGGGTTCCGCTCCCGTCGGCGTTCATGACGTAGATCTCGGAGTCGTCTTTGGACCGAGCCCCAGGCCCCGGTAGCCCGGTCGCCCGGTTGCCCACGAAGGCGATCTGCCGTCCGTCGGGCGACCAGACGGCGATCAACGGTATGTACGGGAGCTTCCGCGCTCCGCTCCCGTCGGTGCTGATGAGGTAGCGCCCGAAGTAGATCGTCCGCCCGTCCGGTGACCAGACCAGGTGACTAGAGAAATACGCGACCGCCGCGATCTGCATCAGGTTGCGCAGGCCACTACCGTCGGCGTTCATGACATAGAGGTGGTAGCGGTGATGCCTGTAGCTGCCCGTGGCGCGCAAGAACGCGATCCTGCGCCCGTCGGGTGACCAGGTTGGATAGTCGTCGTTCGCACGCCGCGTGAGGTTCCGCTTCCTGCTCCCGTCGGCGTTCATGACATAGATCTCGGATTGTCGGTCGCGGCCCCAGCACGGTCCAGGTCCAGGTTTGCAACGAGACGACGGGCTTCGACTGCTCACGAACGCGATGCGGCGCCCGTCGGGCGACCAGGCAGGGTGGACATCCTGCGCTGGGTCCTGCGTCAGGTTCCGAGGCGAGGTGCCGTCGGCGTCCATGGCGTAGACCTCGCCGTTGCCGTCGCGCCCGCTCACGAACACGATCGTCCGTCCGTCGGGCGACCAGGCAGGAGCCTGCACGTCGAGCGGGGTCGGCTTGCTCTGGATCAGGCTCAGGAGGCGATCACCGATACCGAGCGCAGGCGTGGCAAGCAAGGCCGCGACCGCGACGATCGCTACTGCGATGGCAACGACCGTCGGAACCGCCAGCAACCCACGCCGTGGAAGCGGCGATCGTAAGGGCGGCTGAGCGATCTCAGAAAGGAGGTGCTCCCTGCGTTGGGCGAGCCGGGCAGGTGGCAGGTCGCGAAGCGGCGGAATCGAAACGTCGCCGTTCATCGTTCGACGGCTCCCTTGATCGCTTGCATCCTGTCCCCTTCATGTCCGATACCGGGATCAAGTTCCTGCAGACGGACACGTGCACGTGAGAGGCGAGAGCGCACCGTTCCGACCGGAATCTCTAGAGCGACCGCCGCGTCCTCGTAGCTGAGCCCTGACCAGGCGCACAGCGCAAAAACCTCCCGCTCGCGACGGGGAAGCCGCGCCAGCAGGCCGAGCGCGCTGCCCATCAGCTCCTCGTCGTCGATCCGCTCATCGCTGTCGTCCGCGAAGCTCGGCTCCGCGCTTGGCTGAGGAACGCGCCGGAGCGCCGCCGCGTAACGACGCTCGGAGCGACGGCGGTTGCGAACGACGTTCGTAGCGATCCCAAACAGCCACGGGAGTTCCTTACCGCTCGGGAGTGGCTTGTCGACTCTGCGCCAGGCCTCGAGGAAGACGATCGAGACGAGATCCTCGGCGACGGACCAGCTCCCAACGCGGCGGAAGCAGTAGTTGTAGATCGTCCGCCCGTGACGCTCGAAGAGCATCCCGAACGCCTCGGCGTCACCCGAACGCGCCCGAGACCACAGGACGGAGTCATCGACGTCCACCGCCCGTTCATGTCCGATACCGAGGCTCAGGTTCCCGACGCGACCGTCGGCACTCATGGCATAGGCCATTCTCAACGCTCCGGCGGGCATCTCTGCGCATCAAGGGGACTTCTGATCACTCGCAGCCCTCGCGAACGCCCGCCACTTTCTCTAGCCATCACCGGGGAGGCGCGTGAGATCTGACACCGGTCTGACACGACCGCGGGAAGCAAGGATCCATCCGTCATCGGGGCGCAACCCCCGACTATGCGAGTCGGTGCTCACCCCGGTACTCGCCAACCAGTCGAGATGTACATCGCCGTTCTCGCGGGACGCGCAAAGTCTGCCGCGAATCGCAACGAACCTGACATCACGGTGCTTGGATCTGACGACTTCTGGGAGTCGATCACGGGTATCTCCGACTTCCGGGCCCGTCTGCTGCGCGCATCGACGGTCCTGTCCTGGCTCGTCCGGCGACGCTCAGCCGACGAGGTCGAGCGCATCAAGAGGGAAGCCCCGCGAGCTTTACGGTGACTCGGACGGGCGTCTCAATCTTGAGGCTCTCGCCAACCCTCCGCGTGGCCGTCGCACAACCCCACCCCGCTCCCCGGCTTGATCGACGCGGGACCTCGTCGCGGGTCCGTCACTCATAATCGGGATGTGGACGACGAGCGCCCACCAATCTGCCCTGCCTGCGGTGTGACGATGGTCCCTGCCGCTCTAAG
>DASTKF010000360.1:0-5912 GCA_035716065.1 Gaiella sp. | reverse complement strand
GAGCGGGCAGTCGGCCGGCGGCGCGAGCGGCGCCTACCAGGCAGGGCCGTCCAACAGCGCGTCGTCGATTCGCGTGCTCAGCCCCGGTAACGACGGGGCCGTGTCGCAGTCGAACACGACGACGGCGGGCGCCCTTGCCGCAAACGGCAACACGACGAGCCAGAGCACGAACCAGTCGCAGGCTGGCGGCTACGGCTCCGACCAGACCCAGATCGCCGGACAGGCGGCGCAGAACACGCAGGACGCGAACGCGGCCGCACTCGCGGTGCAGCTCGCGCCCAAGAACGACGCTCAGTCGATCGGCGTGCTCAGCCCCGGCAACGGCGGCGATGTGACCCAGTCGAACTCGGCGACCGCCGGCGCGGCCGCCCTGAACGGCAACGAGACGGACCAGACGACCGACCAGACGCAGAGTGGTGGGGGATACGGGTCAGACCAGACCCAGATCGCCGGCCAGGCGGCTTCGAACGACCAGAGCGCCGACGCAGCCGCGGCGGCGTTCCAGGTCGAGCCGTCCAACTCGGTGTCGTCGATCCGGGTGCTCAGCCCGGGCAACGACGGTGACGTCTCACAGGAGAACGCGGCGACCGCCATCGGCATCGCCGCCAACGGCAACGCGACGGATCAGTCGACCGGCCAGTCCCAGACGGGCGCGGGCGGCGGCGGATCCAGCCAGACACAGGTCGCCGGCCAGGAGGCCTCGAACACCCAGGACGCCAACGCGTATGCGGCGGCGGCCCAGATTGCGCCGAGCAACACGGTGTCGTCGATCCGCGTGCTCAGCCCCGGCAACGGGGGCAGCGTCTCGCAGTCGAACAGCACCACCGCGATCGCGGCGGGGCTGAACGGCAACGCGACGGAGCAGAGCGTCGACCAGAGCCAGGCCGGTGGCACGGCAGCGCCCGCGCCCCGGATCGCCGACGGGTACGGCAAGTCCGGCAAGGGCTCGGACGCCACGCAGATCGCCGGCCAGAAGGCGACGAACGACCAGAGCGCCAACGCGGGAGCGGCGGCGGTCCAGGTCAAGCCTTCGAACTCGGCGTCGTCGATTCGGGTGCTCAGCCCCGGCAACGACGGTGACGTGTCGCAGTCGAACTCGGCCACCGCGGCCGGGATCGCTGCGAACCTGAACCTCACCGGGCAGTCCATCGATCAAGAGCAGAGCGGCTCGGGGTACGGGTCCGACCAGACACAGGTCGCGGGCCAGGAGGCCTCGAGCAACCAGTCGGCCGACGCGGGGGCGCTTGCCGTCCAGCTGAAGCCGTCGAACACGAACCAGTCGATCCGGGTGCTCAGCCCGGGCGACGACGGTGACGTCTCGCAGTCGAACAGCACCACGGCGATCGCCGCGGCGCTGAACCTCAACGCGACGTCGCAGTCGATCGACCAGTCGCAGGCAGGCGGAGGCCACGGTGGCTCCGCGCTGCAAGTGGCGGGTCAGGGCGCGTGGAGCCGGCAGGACGCCGACGCAGGGGCGGCGGCGTTCCAGCTCGGCGCGTCCAACGAGAACGCTCCGATCCGGGTCCTGAGCCCCGGCGGAAGCGGCTCGGTCGAGCAGTCGAACGACGTCACGGCGGTCGCCGTGGCGCTCAACCTCAATCTGCTCTGCCAGAACCTGATGCAGGAGCAGACGGGCCACGGCTCCGACCAGCTCCAGGTCGGAGGTCAGGGCTCGTGGGACGACCAGCGCGGAGGCGCCTGGTCGCGAGCGATCCAAGGGGGGATGCCGAAGCACAAGAAGCGCTAGGTGCATGCGAGGCAGGGTGGCCGCCGGAAGTCCGGCGGCCACCCCGTCCGTATTGACACGCGTGTGTCGACCGACGTACCGTGAAGCCTCGAAAGGGGGGACGTAGGTGTCCAGGTGGACGTCGTCTCTGCGGCTCGGACGCGATTCGCTCGCGGTGGGCGCCTGCCTGGCCGCGTTCGCCTGCCCGCAGGCCGGCTGGGCCGCCGGCGGCACGCCGATGCCCGCGCCCGACGACCCGCCCGGCGGGTTCGCCACGTCGTCCTCGAAAGCGACCACGTCCTCGAAGCCGACAGAGTCTTCGAAGCCGGCCCCGGCCGTGCCCACGCCCGACGCGCCGGTGGTCAGCTCGTCAGCGGCTCCGGTCGCGACAAAGCCACGGGTCGTCGTCAGGACGGCGACGGCGACGCCGTCGCCCGCGGTCTCGCGGCCGTCGAGCTCGGCTCCGGCGCCGAATCCGGTCGGCACGTCCGCGACTCCGTCGCGTACCACGCGCGCCGCGCCCAAGCCGAGCGCGAAGCCGAGGCCGGTCCCGACTCGAGAGGCGAAGCCGAAGCCGAAGTCAACGCACGCCGCGACAAAGCACGCGATCGCCTCGGCCGCGGCGACGCCGCGCGACGCGGTTCGGTTCGGGCTTCCGGCTGCTGTCCTCGCCGCCCGAGACGACGGCGATGCCCCTCGCGCAGCGTTGCTCGTCGCAGCGGCGCTCCTGCTTGCCGTCGCCGCGGGAGGGACCACCGTTCTCGGCGTCGCGACGCGGAGCGCCACGAGGCAGGCATGAGCATGCTCCGGGCGCTCTGTGCGCTCGCCGTCGTGACGGCGGCGTGCGCGGCTCTCCCCGGTTCTGCTGCGGCGGCCACTCCAGTTCCGAGTTGCAACGGCGGAGGGTGCGGCGGCTGGTTCAGGTCGAGTGTCACGGTCTCGTGGTCGTACAACTCGAGCGGCGCCACGAAAGCGGACGGGTGCGGCTCGACAACCATCTCCGGGGACACATCCGGGACAGCCGTCACATGCACCGTCACCTACTCTGACGGCAGGATCGAAGGTCAGATCGTCACGGTCAGGAAGGACTCCTCGCCGCCGATCGTGACGGCCTCGGCGTCGCGCGGGCCGGACGCGAACGGGTGGTACACGAGCCCGGTCGCGTTCAGCTTCACAGGGGACGACGGGGCATCCGGTGTCGCGTCGTGCACGTCCGGCACCTACGGCGGCCCTGACGGCGCGGCTGCCGCTGTTACCGGCTCCTGCACCGACAACGCCGGGAACACCGGCTCAGTGACGCTCACCATCAAGTACGACGCGTCACCCCCCACGGTGCTCGGAGTTCTTGCCCGCAAGCCGGACGCGAACGGCTGGTACAACCATCCCGTCGCGGTCGAGTTCCGGGGGAACGACGCAGGATCGGGGGTCTCCGAGTGCTCCCCCGCGGTGAGCTACAAGGGGCCTGATGCCGCGCCCGCGAAGCTCGTGGGACAGTGCCGGGACGCCGCGGGCCACCTGAGTGCCCCGACGACGGTCGAACTGCGGTACGACAGCACCCCGCCCGCACGCCCGAACCTTCGCTGGGTGCGCCGAGGCCCCTCGCTGTCCCTCTCCTGGACGGCCACCAAGGACGTCGCCCTGACGAAGGTCACGAGGTCGCCGGGCCCGAAGGGCAAGAAGACCGGCGTCGTCTACCAGGGGAAGGCGCGGAAGTTCGTCGACAAGAAGCTCGGCACGGGGACGAGGTACTGGTACCAGGTGACGCTCGTCGACCAGGCCGGGAACGAGTCGTCGAAGACGATCGGGATGCAGGCAACGGCGGGGATCTTTGCTCCGGCCGACGGGGCGGTGGTGGGCGAGCCCCCCGTCGCCCAGTGGGCGCCGGTGGCGAAGGCGCGCTTCTACAACCTCCAGCTCTGGCGCGGGAACCTCAAGCTGCTCACGACCTGGGTGAAGAAGCCGAAGCTCGCGCTGCCGCTGCACTGGTCGATGAAGGGCGCGCGCCACTCGCTCGTCGACGGGAGCTATCGGCTCTACGTGTGGCCCGCGTTCGGATCGAGGCGCGACCCGCAATACGGGAAGCTCCTCGGCCAGGTCGGCTTCGTCGTCAAGCGCCGCTGAGCGGTCGCGCTGGCGTCGCCCCGGCTGCCCTGTCCGCTCGAGACGGGTGTGGGCCGATCGTCACAGAGCCGCCACAAATGCCATCTGGTGCGGCACGCGCCGAGCCTCTAGCGTCGACCCGAATGAGCACGAGCGCCGTCCTCCTCGCCGAGCACGAGACCGGTTCGAGAGAGCTTCTCCAGCAGAACCTCCGTGAGGACGGGTTCACCGTGTTCGGCGCCGCCTGGACGTCTCGCGCACTCGACCTCGCCGAGCGCGTCTCGCCCGATCTCGTGATCGCAGGCGAGACGGATCTCTGCCGCCGTCTGCGCGCCGGCGAGCCCGGGCGCACGTGGGACCGGAACGTGCCGGTCATCGTCCTGACCGAGCCCGACGCCGACGCGGCGGCCCGCGTGCGCGCGCTCGAGAGCGGCGCCGACGACGTCGTGCCGCGCGACGTCTACCTCGAGCTGCTCGCCCGCGTGCGGGCGCTGCTCCGCCGCGCCGTGCTCGGCCAGGCGGACATCGTCGACGCGGGGCCGCTGACCGTCGACCACCGTGCCCGGCAGGTTCGAGTCGGCAACGCGGCGGTGCGGCTTGCCGGGCGCGAGTTCGAGCTCGCCGCGAAGCTGGCGAGCGACCCGCGGCGTGTCTTCACGAAAGCGGAGCTCCTGCGTGACGTGTGGGGGATCCGCTCGGCCGGGATCCGGACCCGCACCGTCGACTCGCACGCCTCGCGCCTGCGGCGCAAGCTCGAGGCCGCGGGCGCCGAGAACGTCGTCGTCAACGAGTGGGGAAGGGGGTATCGACTCTTGCTGTGAGATTCGATGTCCGACTTCAGTCGGACACCACCCGCCGACCGCCTGCCTTACGACGGAGGTGTCCGACTGAAGTCGGACACCAGGGCTACAGCATCGCGCCCTCCAGGCGAAGGAGCCGCTCCTTCCGCTCGAGGCCGCCGCCGTAGCCGACGAGGTCGCCGGACGATCCGACGATGCGGTGACACGGGAGCACGATCGGGATGCGGTTCCGGTTCATCACCGTGCCGACCGCGCGCGAGGCACGGGGGTTGCCGGCCCGCTCGGCGAGCTCGCCGTAGGTCGCAGTCTGGCCGTACGGCACCTTCGCGAGCTCGGAGAGAACACGCAGCGTGAACTCGGGGAGGCCGCGCATGTCGAGGGCGAGGTCGAACGCGGTCCGGCGGCCGCCGAAGTAGTCGTCGAGCTCGCGGCGGGTCTCGTCGAGCGCTCGAGGAGAGCGGAGGACGCGGCGTCCGGCCAGCTGCGCGAGCGACTCGAGCTCCTGCTCGGGCTCGGGGTCGAACGAGATGCGGGCGAGCCCGCGGTTCGTCACGGCGGCGAGCAGCGGGCCGAGCTCGCTGTCGATCACGTCGTAGGCCGCGTCGAGCAGCTGGGAGCGCGCGGCAGTCTCGCGGAAACGCCGATCGAGATCGGTTGGAACGGTCATGTGATCCTCCTTCGCAGGCGGCGGACGCCGGACGAGGTCGCCTGCCGCGCAGCCTCCGCGCTGGAGTCGAGCGCCGCGGCGATCTGCTCGTAGTCGAGGTCGTACCCGTAGCGGAGCACGACCGCCGCTCGCTCCTTCGGCGGAAGCGTGTCGGTCAGGAACGCGAGCTCCTCGTAAGCGGGACGCCCGTCCGAGTGAGCGAGGTCGGGAAGCTCGTCCGTCGGCTCCCCGGCGCGCCTGTGCGTGTCGATCGCGACCCGAGTCGCGATCGTGAGCACCCAGGCGCGAAGATGGTCTCCGTGACGGAGGCGGTCGTACGCGCGAAGCGCGCGCAGGAAGGTCTCCTGGAACGCGTCGTCGGCTCGCTCACGGCCGACACGCCTGCGGAGGAGCGCCAGCACCTCGCCGGCATGCTCGGCGTAGAAGGTCTCGAACGGCGGGATCGACGCCACGGCAACCATCATCCTGTGAAACGCCCGTGCGGGGCGGCGCGTGAGACGTGGTACACACTTCTGGGATGCGCGTCGCAGTCGTCGGGCACGTCGAGTGGATTCGCTTCGCGCGCGTCGACCGCATCCCCGCGACGGGCCAGATCGCCCATGCGTTCGACGACTGGCAG
>DASTKF010000359.1:0-2713 GCA_035716065.1 Gaiella sp. | reverse complement strand
GGCGTTCGCGATGATGTTGAGGCCCTCGGCGTACGCGGCCATCAGCCCGTACTCGATGCCGTTGTGCACCATCTTCACGAAGTGGCCGGCGCCGTTCGGCCCGCAGTGGTAGTAGCCGTGCTCCGCCTGGCTCGGGTCGCCCGTCCGCCCGGGCGTCCGCGGCGCGGAGTCGATGCCCGGCGCGATCGTCGCGAAGATCGGGCTCAGGTGGTCGACGACCTCCTTCTCGCCGCCGATCATCAGGCAGAAGCCGCGCTCGAAGCCCCAGACGCCCCCGCTCGTGCCGCAGTCGACGTGGTGGATGCCCTTCTCGCGGAGCGCTGCGGCGTGCCGGATGTCGTCGATGTAGTGCGTGTTGCCGCCGTCGATCACGATATCGCCCTCCTCGAGGACGTCCGCGAGCTCGTCGATCGTCTCGTCGGTGATCGCGCCGGCGGGCACCATCACCCACACGGCGCGCGGCTTCTCGAGCTTCGCAACGAAGTCCTCCAGCGAGGTCGCGCCCTCGGCGCCGTCTGCCTCGAGCGCCTTCACGGCGTCCGGCGAGACGTCGTAGCCGACGCACCGGTGGCCGTCCTTCATCAGACGGCGCACGATCCCGGCGCCCATCCGGCCGAGCCCGACCATTCCGAGCTGCATGGGAGTGTCCGTGGCCATTTACTCGCTCCTTTGTCCCAGGATGAACCGCTCGACGGCGTTCGCGAAGCCGTCGTCGTCGTTCGAGGTCGTGACGCGTCGCGCCGCCCGCTGCACCTCGCGGTCGGCGTTGCCCATCGCGATCGACAGTCCCGAGTGCGCGAACATCAGGACGTCGTTGGGCATGTCGCCGATCGTCGCGATCTCCTCGGGCGGGATTGCGTAGCGCTCCGACAGGAACCGCGCGACTGCGCCCTTGTTCGCGAGCGGGTGCGTGATGTCGAGGTAGTACGGCTGCGAGCGGGACGACGAGACGGTGTCGCCGAACTCGTCGTTCGCGGCCGTCGCGGCGTCCGCCACAGCGTCGTGGTCGTCGCTCACACCGACGATCTTGGCGACACGGCTCTCCATGCCGTCGAAGTTGTCGACCACCGTCGGCTCGAACTGCACCGTCTCGGCCTCGCGGGCGACGTGCGGACCGTCCGGATCGACCAGGAGCCAGTCCGACCCACGGTAGAGCCAGGCGTCGAGCCCGAACGATGCGAGCAGCTTCACGGCGCGACCGACCAGCTCGTCCGGGACGACCCGGTCCTGGACGACGCTCATGTCGGGCTCGACGATCAGCCCGCCGTTGAACGCGGCGATCGGCGAGGAGAGAGCGAGCGGCTCGACGAGCATCGACATCCCCCGCGGCGGCCGCCCGCTCGTCACGGCGAACGCGATCCCGGCGGCATGGAGCTCCCGGACGGCCGCAATCGAGCGCTCGCTGAGCGACTTGTCCGACCGGACGAGCGTCCCGTCCACGTCCGCGAGCACGAGCCGGATCACTTCGTTGCCCGGTAGCGGCGGATCAGCGCGTTCGTCGACGAGTCGTGCGCGAGCTCTGGCTCGTCCTCGCTCTCGAGCTCCGGGATGATCCGCTGGGCGAGCGCCTTGCCGAGCTCGACGCCCCACTGGTCGAACGAGTTGATCTCCCAGACCGTCCCCTGCGTGAAGACGCTGTGCTCGTAGAGGGCGACGAGCGCGCCGAGCGAGAGCGGCGTCAGCTCCTCGGCCAGCAGCACGTTGCTCGGCCGGTTGCCCTCGAAGACGCGGTGCGGCACGACCGGCTCGGCCGTCCCCTCGGCGCGCACGTCGGCCTCGGTCTTGCCGAACGCGAGCGCCTCGGCCTGCGCGAAGACGTTCGACATGAGGATGTCGTGGTGCGCGCCGAGCGGGTTCAGCGTCCGCGAGAACCCGATCAGGTCGACGGGGATCAGCTTCGTTCCCTGATGGATCAGCTGATAGAAGCTGTGCTGGCCGTTCGTCCCTGGCTCGCCCCAGAACACGGCGCCGGTCTGGTAGTCGACATGCCGCCCGGCGAGCGTCACGTGCTTGCCGTTCGACTCCATCGTCAGCTGCTGGAGGTAGGCCGGGAACCGCTTCAGGTACTGCTCGTACGGCATCACGCCGACGGTCTGGGCATCGAAGAAGTCGCCATACCAGACGCAGAGAAGGCCCATCAGCACGGGAAGGTTCCGCTCCCACGGCGTCGTGCGGAAGTGCTCGTCCATCGCGTGGAACCCGGCGAGCAGCTCGTGGAAGCGCTCCGGCCCGACCGCGATCATCGTCGAGAGCCCGATCGCGGAGTCCATCGAGTAGCGCCCGCCGACCCAGTCCCAGAAGCCGAACATGTTGTCCGTGTCGATGCCGAACTTCGCGACCTCGTCGGCGTTCGTCGACACCGCGACGAAGTGCTTCGCGACCGCCTCCTCGTCGCCGAGCGCCGCGAGCGCCCAGTCACGCGCCGTGTGCGCGTTGGTCATCGTCTCGAGCGTCGTGAACGTCTTCGACGAGACGACGAACAGCGTCTCCTCAGCGGAGAGATCGCGGGTCGCCTCGACGAAGTCGGTCGAGTCGACGTTCGAGACGAATCGGAAGGTCATGTCGCGCCGCGTGTAGTGGCGGAGCGCCTCGTAGGCCATCACCGGGCCGAGGTCGGAGCCCCCGATACCGATGTTGACGACGTTGCGGTTCGGCTTGCCGGTATGGCCGGTCCAGGCGCCCGAGCGGATACGGTCGGCGAAGGACGCCATCC
>DASTKF010000358.1:0-10621 GCA_035716065.1 Gaiella sp. | reverse complement strand
GTCCCATCCCGGTTCGGCCCGAGGCCGGGGTACGGGGCGCCAACGATCGGGCTAGGAGCCGACGGAGCGCCAATCGCCGGAGGCTCGACACCCAAAGGATAGGCTGGCCCGCCGGTAGGGCGTCCGCCCCCGGCCGTCGGGTGAGATCCAAGCGCGGACTACGCTCGTAGACGTTCGTTCGGTACGACCGCGGACGCGGGTTCGATTCCCGCCGCCTCCATAACGACATTGCGCAAACCGGGGCCGCTCAGCTTCGGTTCTCGGCGAGTGGCTGTGCGATCTCCTCAGCGATTTCGACGATCAGGTCGTCGTCGGTGATAAGTCGTGCTCCGACTTCCTCGGCGACGGCGACATACGCGCCGTCGTACGCCGTGAGGCCTCGAGCAGTCCAGTGAGCGACACGCACCACGTCGGGCTCGATCTGCTCGAAGCCGAGTTCATCGAGCGCGGCGGCCAGATCGACCAACGCCGCCTCCTCCCAGCGCCAGCGACGGCCGGCGACGTTGACGATCTCGAGCCGCAGAAGCGGTGGCGTGAACACGATCAGCTCGCCGGCCTCGAAAGAGCGCCGGAGGGCTTGCGCAGGATCGACGTGGCGCTCTCCCTGTGAGCGAAACCACTTGATCACGACCGATGCGTCGAGGACGGCCTCGGTCACCGAGCGTCGCGCTCTGCCCGGATCGCGGCCGTTGAGTCCTCGGCAGGTCCCTCTTCGAAGAGGTCGTCGAGCCTGACGAGCGCACCCCTCGCTGCGCGAGACGTTCCCGGGCCCTCGGAGCGGGCAGCATCACGCTCTGCAAGCTCGGCGAGGTAACCGCTCCTCGATAGGCCGCGGGATTTTGCGATTCGGTCGATACGCCGAAGCAGCGCATCGTTCAGCGACACGAGAACCTTGGCCACCGACTAAGGATATCCGATATATCTGCGCTCCTTCAAGCGAGCGCAAGCCAAGGCGCCGCAAGCGATGGACGGTTTGCGCAATGTCTGGTTCCGTCCATAGCTGACATTGCGCAAGCTGGTTGCGTCGTGGCGGGTCAGGTGTCGCGGGCGAGGAGCTGCGCGCGGAGGATGTCTGTAAGCCAGCGCTCGTGCTGGTCGGGCGTCCAGCCGCGTTCGCCGACGAGTAGCCGGTAGACGTCGGGGTGGTTGAGCGTCCAGAGGATGTCGGTCGCGCGCTGCACGCCGAGCCCCGGCCGTAGCGCGCGTCGACGGCGGAGCGCCTCGACGACGGTGTGCTGATTATCGTAAAACTCGTGTTGGATGCGGGCCCAGAGCTCGGCCACCTCGGCGTCCGAGGAGGCGGCGTCGCGGATCACGTCGAGCAGGCGCCCGACGCGCTGGCGAACCACTTTGGCGTTGCGGACGTTCAGTCGTAGCGCTCGCTCCGGGTCGGGCTCGTCGACGACCGCGAGGAACCAGGGCCGCTCGGCGACTGGTCGCTCGCCTGCATCGCCGCGCAGGCGATGGTTCCAGAGTGCACGAAGAAGCCCGCTTTTTGAGCCGAATCCGAGATAGATCGTCCTCGCTGTCACGCTCGCCGCGGCGGCCACCGCCGCGACCGACGTCCCGACGTAGCCGTCACGCGTCCACAGTCGTTCGGCAGCTTCGAGGATCTGGGAACGGGTCGCGGTCGCCTGCTCGCGGCGCCGGGAGGAGTCATAGCGCCGCTTGACTTCGTGTGGCATTTCAGTAGAGTACCGATGAATTCAATTCATAAGAGATGTAGCGAAAGGAGCAGCGCCGTGCCTATCCTGCAAATCGAACACGCGATCAGTGACTTCGACGTCTGGAGGAGCGCCTTCGACTCCGATCCGGTCGGGCGCACGGAAGGCGGCGTACGCGGCTATCGCGTCTTGCGTCCGCTGGACGATCCGCATTACGTCAAGATCGACCTCGAGTTCGACACGCATGCCGAGGCCGAAGCATTTCGCGGTCGGTTGCAGGAGCTTTGGGGATCCGGACGCGCCGCGCCTGCGCTCGCAGGCACGCCGCAGACGCGCATCGTCGAGATGGTCGCAAGCGACGGGCACTGACCGCACGGCCCGACGCGGACAGCGGCAAGCGCACCACACCGAGAGCGTCTGCGGAGCGTCCCGCACCCCATCGGGTAGTCAGCGAAGCTGACTACCCGAAGGTGAAGAGACAGTCCGCGCGGGGAGGAGATTCCCGGTAAAGCGAATCCCTTGGTTTCTGGTTCGAATCCAGGTAGCACCAATCCTCAAGGGAGCGTGGCGAGCAGCTCGTCCAGTTGCGCGAACGTTTCGTGCATGGCGTCCGCCGCGCCGGTCCCGGCCGCGTCGAGCGCTTCCTTCGACGGATAGAGCTCGCTCATGACGAGCAGCGTCTGGCCATCTTGCTCGTCGAAGGTGACGGTGGTCACGGAGCTGTCCTCGCCGCCTTCCTCGTTCGTCCAGACGATGCGCGAGGGCGGCGTCACCTCGATGTAACGGCCGAAGAAGTCCATGCCGTCGCCGAAGCTGAGGCGGTACTCGCCGCCGGTGCGCACGTCCATTTCGCACGACCGCAGCGTCATGCCCATCGACTTCGGCACCCACCACTGCTTGAACAGCTCGGGCCTGGACCACGCCTCGAACACGAGGTGCGCGGGCGCGTCGAACGTGCGCGTGACGACGAGCTCGCGATCGGACTTCCTCTGCACCGTCGTGCGTCTCATGACGGGCTCACGTTGCTTTCTTGCGTCCATCCAGCTTCTCCTTCCGTTTCAACTCTTCGACGACCTTGTCCAGCTCGCAGAACCGCGCGTCCCAGAGCTGGTGATACCGCTCGATCCACGCCGCCACTTCTTCCAGTCGGCGCGCGCCAATTCGGCAGGTGCGTACGCGGCCGACTTTTTCCGTGGTGACGAGCCCCGCCTCCTCGAGGAGGCCGACGTGCTTCTTCATGCCCGTCAGGGTCATGTCGAACTTCTCGGCCAGGTCCGTGATCGACGCTTCCGCGTGACCCAGCTGCTCGAGGACGCCGCGACGGGTGACGTCCGCCAGGACGGCGAACGAGGCATCGAGGTCGGCATTCGCATACTGAACCATATGGTTCAGTATCTAACCACAGGCTTTCGCGCCGTGCAAGGCGGGGCTATTCCTTCGGGCCATCGGGACACGGAGGCTTCGGTGCTTGTGTCTAGGCTCGGGACGCGGTGGATTTCTTCGTGTATAGCCGCGACGCGGCGGAAGCGGGCACCCTTCGCAATGACGGCGAGCTGCTCGAAGCGCATTGGTCGTACATGGACCGATTCGCGGCGTCGATGATCGCACGCGGACCGACGCTCGCCGCTGACCGCGAGACCGCCACCGGCAGCCTCCATGTGGTCGAACTACCGAACGCTGATGCTGCACGGGAGTTCGTCGAGGGCGAGCCCAACAACCGCGCTGGCGTCTACGCCGAGCACTCGGTCTGGCGCTTCGAGAATCTGCTGGGCCGCACGATGTGGGAGTTCTCGGGCGCAGCCGACGAGCCGCGGTTCCTGATCATTGCACGCTTGGATGGCAGTGAGGTGAGCCGCGTGCCTGTCCCTGCGCGGGGCCTCTCGGCAGAGCTTCGTGAGCGATTGATCCTCTACGGCGCGCTATACACGCTCGACAACGACCGGCTGGTGGGTGTCGCGGTGGCCGTGCAAGCGCCGAACCGGGAACTGCTCGACGCGCTTCTCGAGGAGGGTTGGCCTGGGTTTGCCTTCGTCCCAGAGGTCGAGGTGCACAACTGGGAGTTCGGCGGACGACGCTGAGCTCGCAGGGCCGCCTCCATTCCGATCACTTCGTCCGCCGGGGTAAGCGACGGCAGTCCGGTAGCGTCGGGACGGTGCGGATCACAGGCGTACGACTGGGAGCGCCCGTCGCGCGACTCCTCTCGGAGATTCTCGAGAGCGAGGGCTATCCGGAGACGGCCGGCAGGATCGCGGACGCGATCGACCTGCAGGTCACCGTCGAAGCGCCTCTGACGGGCGCTGACTACGCAGCGATCGCCGATGCGCTCGGCCGTAACTGTCCGGCGAGTCTGTACCGGCTCCGGACTCAGCTTCTCGAGTCGCGCTGAGACCGACCTGAGCACAGGGCACCTCGAGGCGGGGACCGCCTCCACGGACGTGGCCTCAGCCTCGTCCGTCGTGGTTCGAGGGAAGGGGCGAGGGTGAAGCCACGCCCCGGCCCCGAGACGAGACGCGGAGGTCGCCTCAGCTCACCGCCTGCTTCACGAGCGCGGCGATGCGCTTCTCGACGGCCGGCGTCAGCTCCTTCAGGGCGAAGTAGATCGGCCACATCGCGCCGTCGTCGAGCTGCGCCTCGTCGGTGAAGCCGAACGACGCGTAGCGCGAGCCGAACTTGTCGGCGCTCTGGAAGAAGCAGAGGACCTTGCCCTCCTTCGCGTAGGCCGGCATCCCGTACCAGGTCTTGGGCAAAAGCCCCGGGCCGTTCTTCTTGACGATCGCGTGGAGCTTCTCGGCCATCGCGCGATCCGATCCCTTCATCTCCGCGACCTTTGCGAGCAGGGTGGCCTCGCCGTCCGCCTTCTGGGCCTCGGCCTTCAGCTCGCGGGCGCGCTCCTTCATCGCGGCCTTCTCCTCGGCCGAGAATCCGGCGGACCTCTTTGCGGTGCTGGACTTCTTCGCGCTCATCGCTCTCTCCTTCGCAGACGTCGTCGTTCGCGAACACATACCACCGCGCGTTGTAGGCTCGCGACGACCAGCGGAGGAGGAACGCATGGCCGTCAGGGAAGCAAGCGCCGACGAGACGCCGTACGGCCGCTACATCGGGTCGGAGGGGTGGTTCGTCCTGAACCTCACTGACGCGCTCGCGGTGCGGAACGAGGAGAAGGGCGGCGCGACCTATCCGCTCGAGTCGCGAGACCATCCGTTCGCGGACGTCGGCGTCCGGGTCTGCGTCCTCTGGCCCGGTGACCCGAACGCGCTCTACCACTCCGAGGAGGCGCAGGAGGGATTTCTCGTGCTCTCGGGCGAGTGCCTGCTGATCGTCGAGGACGAGGAGCGGCCGCTCAAGCAGTGGGACTACTTCCACAGCCCGGCCGGCACCGCTCACGTGCTGGTCGGCGCCGGGCAGGGGCCGTGCGCGATCCTCATGCTGGGCGCCCGGCCCGCCGTCGAGAAGCTCCGCTACCCGGTGAGCGAGCTTGCGGCGCGGCACGGCGCGTCGGTCGCGAAGGAGACCGACGTCGCGGACGAGGCCTACGCCGACTGGCCCGGCGAGTACGGACCGGTGCGGCTTCCCTGGCCCGTCCAGTAGCGACGATCGCGACGGCGGAGGGGCGGCTCGCGACGAGCCGCCCCTCCGGTCGGTAGCCAGGTTCAGTCGGCCAGCGACGCACATTCGCCGATGGCGTTCCCACC
Organism: Gaiella sp.; assembly: GCA_035716065.1. Classification (GTDB taxonomy): domain Bacteria; phylum Actinomycetota; class Thermoleophilia; order Gaiellales; family Gaiellaceae; genus Gaiella. The sequence continues at coordinate 5,265 of DASTKF010000358.1, read as the reverse complement.
GACGATGTTCGGGCCGCCGCCGCTGTCTCCGATCTGGGCAGCGGGCGAGTTGCCCTGGCAGATCAGGTCGAGTGCCGCGTCGACAACTGGCGCCAGGAACGAGTAGCGTTCGCCCGCCGGCACCGGGGCCGGCCGAGCCGGAGGTGGATGTGCAGGAGGGCGCGGAGCGCGAGCGGGTCGAGACTCTCGGGCGGCTCGAGAACGGGCTGCGCCAGGCGGGCGACTGGTACCTCTGGGGCCCGTACGTCAGCGAGCGGCAGTGGGGCACCGTGCGCGAGGACTACAGCGCGCACGGCACGGCGTGGGAGTACCTCCCGCACGACCATGCCCGCTCGAGGGCCTACCGGTGGGGTGAGGACGGGCTCGCGGGCTTCTGCGACATCGAGCAGCGCCTCTGCCTCGGGCTCGCGCTCTGGAACGGCCGCGACCCGATCCTGAAGGAGCGGATCTTCGGCCTCACGGGCAACCAGGGCAACCACGGCGAGGACGCCAAGGAGTACTGGTGGTACCTCGACGCGACGCCGAGCCACTCCTGGAACCGGTGGCGCTACCACTATCCGCAGGCGGAATTCCCGTACTCACACCTCGTCGACGAGAACGCGGCCCGCTCGAAGCACGATCCCGAGTTCGAGCTGCTGGATACGGGCGTCTTCGACGACGACCGCTACTGGATCGTCGAGGCGCATTACGCGAAGGGCGATCCGTTCGACGTCCTCCTCACCGTGCAGGTCACGAACGCCGGCCCGGACGAGGACACGCTCCACGTGCTTCCGACCACGTGGTACCGGAACACATGGGCGTGGGAGGTCGACGCGGACGTCCCCGTGCTCCGCGCCGACACGGACGGCGCGCGGATCGAGACGGAGCATCCCTTCCTGGGGAAGCTCGAGCTCGTCGCGGACGACGGGCCCAGCGGCGAGGCGCCCGAGCTCCTCTTCTGCGACAACGAGACGAACGACGAGCGGCTGTTCGGCGCCGCCGGCCGATCGCGGTTTCCGAAGGACGGCATCAACGATCACGTCGTCTCGGGCCGGGAGACCGTGAACCCGGAGGGAACGGGCACGAAGGCGGCGTTCCACTACCGCATCACCGTCGCGCCGGGCGAGACCGTCGAGCTGCGTGTCCGCCTGCGTCCGGCCGGTACGACGACGTCGCCCTGGGCCGACTTCGGCGCTGTGACGGAGGCCCGTCGCGGCGAGTCCGACGCGTTCTACGGCGAGCTGACGCCGCCCGGGTGCAGCGACGACGAGGCGAACGTGATGCGCCAGGCGCTCGCGGGGATGCTCTGGGGAAAGCAGCTCTACTACTACGACGTCCAGCGCTGGCTCACGGGCGATCCGACGCAGCCGACCCCGCCCGAGGCGCGACACGGCGGCCGCAATGCGCACTGGCTCACGTTCGAGGCGTTCGACATCATGTCGATGCCCGACCCGTGGGAGTACCCGTGGTTCGCGGCCTGGGACTCCGCGTTCCACTGCGTCGCGCTGGCGCACGTCGATCCCGCGTTCGCGAAGTACCAGCTGACGCTCCTCTGCCGCGAGTGGTTCCAGCATCCGAACGGCGCTCTGCCCGCCTACGAGTGGGCTTTCGACGACGTCAACCCACCGGTGCAGGCGTGGGCGGCGCTGCAGGTGTTCGTGATCGACGGCGGCCGCGACGTCGAGTTTCTGAGCCGCATCTTCGACAAGCTGCTCGTCAACTTCACGTGGTGGGTCAACCGGCTCGACGAAGACGGCTCGAACCTGTTCGAGGGCGGCTTCCTCGGCCTGGACAACATCGGGCCGATCGACCGCTCGCACCTGCCGAGCGGCTACGTGCTCGAGCAGGCCGACGCGACCGGCTGGATGGCCGCCTACGCCCTCACGATGGCCGTGATCGCCGCGGTGTTGAACCGCACGATGCGACCGGCGACCGATCTGATCGTGAAGTTCCTCGAGCACTTCTCGCTCATCTCGGAGGCGATCGAGGAGAAGGGCCTCTGGGACGACGAGGACGGCTTCTACTACGACCAGCTGCGCCGGCCCGACGGCTCGGTCGTGCCGGTCAAGGTCCGCTCGATGGTGGGCGTGCTGCCGCTGATGGCGTTCGCCGTCGTCGAGGACGAGGCGGTCGCGCGCGCACAGACGATGGGCAAGCACTTCTCACGCCTGCTCGAGCGGCACGACGAGCTGCGGCGGGCGCCGGGCGAGCTGGTGAGCAGGAACGGCCGCACGCTCGTCGGCGTCGTCGGCGTCGACCATCTGCTCCGGGTCCTCCGCCGGCTCCTCGACGAGGACGCGTTCCTGTCGCCGTACGGGCTGCGGGCGGTCTCGCGCTGGCACCGCGAGCATCCGTACCGCCTCGACATGGGCGGGTACGAGACGTCGATCGACTACGAGCCTGCCGAGTCCACGACCTCGATGTTCGGTGGCAACTCGAACTGGCGTGGGCCGGTGTGGTTCCCCGTCAACTACCTCGTCGTCGACGCGCTGCTGCGGTACGCGCGCTACTTCGGCGACGGCCTGACGCTCGAGTACCCGACGGGGTCGGGCGAGCAGCGGACGTTCGCCGAGATCGGCGAGGACCTGCGTCGCCGGCTGATCTCGCTCTTCCTCGTCGGCGAGGACGGACGCCGGCCGTGCCACGGCTGGGTCGACAAGCTCCAGACCGATCCCGCCTGGAAGGACAACATCTTCTTCAGCGAGTACTTCCACGGCGACAACGGCGCTGGACTTGGAGCCAGCCACCAGACCGGTTGGACGGGCATCGTCGCCGACCTCATCCGCCGCCACGGGGGCGCGGACGTGCCGACGATCGGCGACGTGCTCGATCGGCTGCCCGGCCCTGCCGCGCCGTGATCGTCCTCGGGCCGCAGGCCTGCGGAAGCCTCGACGAGTCAGCCTCGCGCGAGTGGCTCGTCGCCGACGGGCTCGGCGGGTATGCGATGGGAACCGTCGCGGGCCTGCGGACGCGTCGCTACCACGGGTTGCTCGTCCAGGCCGCCGGCGGGCCGTCGGCCCGGATGCTCGGGCTCGCGGCGCTCGAACCCGTCCTCGTCGTCGGCGACAGTCGCTATCGGCTTGCGACCGACGAATGGGCCTCCGGTGCCGTCGACCCGTGCGGGCACGAGCTCCTCGTCTCGTTCACGCTCGACCGAGGCGTGCCGCGGTGGCGCTGGCAGGTCGGGAACGTCGTCCTCGAGCGCGAGATCGCAATGGCGCACGGCCGCTGCGCGGTCGGGATCGCCCACCGTCTTGTGTCCGCCGACCGGGCGGTCGCGCTCGAGCTCACGCCGCTCTGCACGTGGCGGAGCGTCCACGGCGAGCGCTTTGCGAACGGCGACCCGGCGGTCGAGACGACCGCGGACGGCTTCGTCTTCGAGGGCGCCTTCCGCGTCGCCGGCGCGGGCTGGCGGCCGGGCGGCGCCTGGTACCGCGGCGTGCGGGCGCGCGAGGAGGCCGCCCGCGGGCTGAACGACCGCGAGGACCTCTGGGCGGCGGGAGCTTTCACCGTCGAGCTGCGCACCGGCGACACCCACGCGGTCACGGCGGCGGCCGGCCCCGAGGGTGGCTCGCTCCCCCCCGCCGCAGCGCTCGTCGCGGCCGCGCGCGAGCGAGCGACCGGGCTCGTCCGGCGGGCGGGCGTCACCGGCACGGTGGACGAGCAGCTCGTGCTCGCGGCGGACCAGTTCGTGATCGACCACAACGGGCCGACCGCGGTCGCCGGATACCCGTGGTTCGGCGAGTGGTCGCGCGACCTGATGACGTCGTACGAGGGGCTGTTCCTCTCGACCGGACGGGCCGAGGAGGGTCGCGAGGCGCTGCGACGTGCGGCGGCGACGCTCTCCGACGGGATGCTCGCGAACACGGCCGACACCGGCACTCTCGAGTACAACACCTCGGACGGGACGTTGTGGTTCGTGCACGCGCTCGGCCGTCACGTCGAGGTGACGGGCGACGAGGACCTCGGCGCCGAGCTGGCGCCCGCTCTCCGAGAGATCGTCGAGCGGCACCTCGAAGGCACGCGCTTCGGGATCGGAGCGGATGACGACGGCCTGCTGCGGCAGGGCGCGGAGGGCTGGGCGCTGACGTGGATGGACGCTCGCATCGACGGCGTGCCGGTGACGCCGCGGATCGGCAAGCCGGTCGAGGTGAATGCGTTGTGGATCCAGGCGCTCGACGTCGCGGGGAAGCTGGGGCGCACCGATCGCTGGCGCGCGACCCACGACGCTGGCGTCGCGTCGTTCGTCCGACGCTTCGTGCGTCCCGACGGCGGTGGACTGCTCGACCTGGTGGACGGGCCGGGCGGCGACGACGCGGCGCGGCGTCCCAACCAGCTGCTCGCCGTCTCGCTGCCCGGCGGGCCGCTGGTGGGAGCGGCCACCGCAGACGCCGCGCGCTCCACGGTCGAGGCATGCCGAACGCTTCTGACGCCGCTCGGGCTCCGGTCGCTCTCGCCAGACGATCCCGCCTATCGCCTCTACCACCGGGGCGGGCCTGCGGACCGCGACTCCGCGTACCACCAGGGCACGGTGTGGCCCTGGCTGATCGGCCCCTACGCCGACGCCGCGCGCCGCGTCAGCGTCTCGACCGACGAGCTGATCGAGGGCCTCTCACGTCATGTCGGCGAGTGGGGGCTCGGGTCGGTGTCGGAGACCGCCGACGGCGCCGCTCCCCACGCTGCGACCGGCTGCCCGTTCCAGGCGTGGTCGGTCGCAGAGCTCCTCCGCATCCGTCGCGGCGGTGCGTAGACGCAGGACGCCGCTCCGTCACGTCGAACCGGCGTCGTGGAGGGGTCACGTCCACACCTCTTCGAAAGGGGCATCGATGGCAGACGAGACGCACGACAGACCCTTTGCAGTCGTCGGGAGCGGAACGCTCTTCGACGGCGCCGCCTACTGGGCGACGCTGCTGGGCGTCTATCTCATGGTCGGCGGGCTCATGTTCTACTCCGGCAAGGAGAAGCTCTTTGACGACAACGGGCATCCGCCGCAGGGCGTCAAGGATCAGTTCAACGGGACGTTCATCGACACGTTCCCGGGGACGCATGCTGCATGGATCATCCTCGGACTTCTCGAGTTCGGCGTGTTCCTGCTCCTCGTTGCGAGCCTGATCTTCCTCGAGTTCCTTCCGCACCGCGACAAGTTGTTCCTCCAGCTCGGCCTGGCCGTGGCGATGCTGACCTTCGCGTGTCTCGCCTTCGGCCAGACGGCGACGAAGCAGTTCTCGGGAACGGCTTCGCTGTACACGTACTTCGGCTCGACGGTGGTGATCCTGATCCTGGTGA
>DASTKF010000357.1:0-3505 GCA_035716065.1 Gaiella sp. | reverse complement strand
TCACCTTTGCCGTGCGATCCGTTGCCATCTCGTCGCCTCCTCGGTCAGCTCTCGAGCGTTGTCTGGATGTCGATGCTCACGCCCGCGTCGCGCAGGAGCGTCGAGAACGAGCACCCGCTGTGTGCAGCCTCGACCGCCGCGGCAAACGCGTCTTCCGACAGGTCCGGGACGCTCGCGTGCACCTCGAGCGCCGAGTGCACGATCAGGTGACCGCGACCCTCGACCTCGTCCATCGTGATCCGGCAATGCACGTCGAGGCGGCCGGGCGGCGTGCCCGCGCCCGTCAGCTCGCCCGCGAGGGACATCGTGAAGCAGCCGCCGTGCGCCGCGGCGAGCAACTCCTCGGGGCTCGTCTTGCCCTCGGGATCGCCGATGCGGGTCGGGAGCGAGTACGAGAGACCGATGAACGCGCCGGAGGTGGCGGCCGTCATCGCACCGTGGCCGCGGGCGAGGTTCCCCTCCCACGCGACGTCGGCATCCCGCACGATCCTCGGCATCTAGGCCATCACCTCGACGCGGCTGTCCGTCGCCAGGTCGCCTTCGCTCTCGCCGGCCTCGCGGCGGCGCACCTCCTGGATCGCGCGGATCGACACCTCGACCTGGTCGAGCGTCGGCTCGCGCGTCGTCAGGCGCTGGAGCCAGAGGCCCGGTGCCAGGAGCGTCATCAGGACGCGATTGTCCTGATGCTTGCCGGCATAGCGGATCAGCTCGTACGCGAGCCCTGCGATCACCGGCAGCAGGAGGATCCGGCTCACGATGAGCCAGTACCAGACCGGCCGCCCGACGAGCGCGAAGACGAAGATGCCGAGCACCATTACCCATAGCAAGAAAGCAGTTCCGCAACGCGGATGAATCAAACTGAACTTCTGCACCTTCTCGGGCGTCAGCTCCGAGCCACCTTCGAGGGCGTTGATCGTCTTGTGCTCGGCACCGTGGTACATGAAGACGCGCCGGAGGTCCGGGAGTAGGCCGATCAGCCCGATGTAGGCGATGAAGACGGTGACCCGGATCAGTCCCTCGACGATCACGAACCAGGCGGTGTCCTCGATCGGCAGCCAGTTCGTGAGAAGCGCCGGCCCGACCTTGAACAGCATCAGGGCGAAGCCGATCGCGATCGCGAAGGAGAAGATGATCTGGCCGCGCGTGATCTCCGTCACGACGTTGCCGTCGTCGTCCTCCTCGCGCGCGGCGACGTTCGCGGAGATCGCGAGCGCGCGGAACCCGATCGCGAGCGACTCGCCGAGCGCGATGACCCCACGGATGATCGGCAGCCGCCAGATCCGGTGCCGCTTCATCGGGGAGCTGACGTCCCGGACGACGTTCTCGATGCCGCCCTCGGGCGTCCGGATCGCGACGGCCCAGCAGGACGGGCCGCGCATCATCACGCCCTCGAGCACCGCCTGTCCCCCATACGAGACGCCTGCGGAGGAGAGCCCACTGGAAGCTAGAGAGCTCGTGCCCATGCCGAGACGAAGGCTACGTGGTTCTAGCGGCTCGCAGCCTTGGGCTGCGCGGCGGCGGCCTTCTCGAGGCGGCGCTGGAAGCGCTCGACCCGGCCGCCCGAGTCCATCAGCTTCTGCTTGCCCGTGTAGAACGGGTGGCAGGCGGAGCACACCTCGACGTGCAGCTCCGGCTTCGTCGAGCGGGTCATGAACTCGTTGCCACACGAGCAGGTGACGTGCGCGACGACGTACTCGGGATGGATGTCGGCCTTCATGAGCCGATCAGGATACCAGAGGCGATATCGGGCCCCACGTTGCCTCCAGAGACGACGGCGACGACCGAGTCGCCCTCGACGAGGCCCGAAAGCACGGCGGCGACGCCCGCGGCTCCGGCGGGCTCGCACGCGAGCTTCGCATCGGCGTAGAGCCGGCGCATCGCGTCCGTGATGGCCTCGTCCGGCACCGTGACGACCTGCACGCCTGCCGCCTGGCACGCCGCGAGCGCGTTCGGCGCCGTGTAGGGGGCGTCGAGGCCACCCGCGATCGTGTTCGGCGTGACAGGCACGGGCTCGCCCATCTCGAGCGCGGGCAGGAGCGCCGCCGAGCCGTCCGGCTCGACGCCGACGACCCGGACGCCGCGCGGCGAGACCGCCGTCGCGATCCCGGCCACGAGCCCGCCGCCTCCGACGGGAACGACGACGACGTCCGCGTCGGGCGCGTCCTCGAGAATCTCGAGCCCGACCGTGCCCTGGCCCGCCATCACGAGCGGGTCGTCGAACGGGTGGACGAGCGTCGCGCCTGTCGCCGCGATGTGCTCCTCGAGCCGCGCGAACGCGCCCGCCGGATCCTCGGCCTCGGCGTCGATCCTCGCTCCCAGCGCGCGGGCGCGATCGAGCTTGAACGGGCTTGCGGCCGCCCACGAGTAGACGACGCACTCGAGCCCTTCGCGGGCCGCACCCCACGCGAGCGCGATCGCATGGTTGCCGGCCGATGCGCCCGCGACACCGCGGCGCCGCTCCTCGGCGCTCATTGCCGCAAGCCGATTCGTGACGCCGCGGGCCTTGAACGAGCCCGTGTGCTGGAGAAGCTCCGCCTTGAGGCGGAGGCCTGGCGCGACGTCGACGCCGTCGAGCAGCGGCGTGCGCCGGACACGGCCGCGAATCGTCTCGGCGGCGCGCACGACGTCCTCGCGCGAGAGGGGTTCGCCGCTCACGCGCCGATCCTAGATACCGCGGCGGCCGCAGAATGCGCCCATGGCGAGTCGCACCGCGCACCCGATCGCGATCCACCTCGACGGCGACCTCCGCCGGCCGCGGCTGATCGTCGCCTTCCGGCCGCTGCTCGTCGTCCCGCACCTCTGCTGGCTGGCGCTCTGGGCGGTTCCTGCCGCGGGAGCAGTTGTCGCCGCCTGGGTGGTGGCGCTCCTGACGGGCCGGGTGCCCGGGCCGCTGCACCGCTTCCTCGCGTCGTTCCTCCGCGAGGCGGCACATGTCTCGGCGTTCCTGCATCTCGTCGGCCGCCCGTACCCCGGCTTCCTCGGCCGTGAGGGCAGCTACCCGGTCGACCTGACGATCGCGCCACCGGCCGGCCAGCGCCGGCTCGGAATCCTGGCGCGGGTCGTCCTCGCGCTCCCTTCGCTCCTCCTCGCCTCCGCGTTCGCGATCGTCGCGCTCGTCGCCGCGGCCCTCGGCTGGTTCGCGGCGCTCGCGACGGGCCGCATGCCGGAAGGGCTGCGGGACCTCGGAGCGGCCGCGCTGCGCTACGAGGCGCAGGCTGCCGGCTACCTGCTGCTCCTCACTGCGCGGTACCCGGACGCGTCCCCGAGGCTCGACGCGCCGACCCCGGAAGACGCGTGACGCGCGCCCGCGCACGCGGTGTCGCGGTCGGGGGCGTTCTCGCCGGCGCCTGGGTCATCGCCGCGTTGTTGCTGTCACGCACCTCCGTGCCGGACGACCTGGCGTTGCCGAGGGTCGACGTCGACGCGGTCTTCGGCGCGGAGATCGTCGCGCGCGCCGAGCGCTACCGGCGGTTCCTCTACGCCGACTGGGTGCTCGCGGAGGCTG
>DASTKF010000356.1:0-2056 GCA_035716065.1 Gaiella sp. | reverse complement strand
TTCGCGGGGTCGTTGTCCTTGTAGATCTCGACGTGGATGAACCGGACGCCCTTCGAGCTCGCCTTCTTCCGGACGGCGGAGACGACGTCCACGACGGGGCCGCACGTGCGCGACTGGCAGTACTGGGGCGTCGCGAAGGCGAGGACGAACGGCTCGTGCGCGGCGAGCGCCTGCGCGACGGAGGCCTCGTAGAGCCCCCGGTCGGGGTGGCGCGCCGTCGTCAGCGCGGAGAGGTCGCTTCCGGTGCTCGCGAGGGTGGGCGTCTTCGACGGGATCGCGCGGTTGCCGACGGACGGCGCGAGGCTCTTCTTCCGGACGACCATGTTGCCGAGTGCCTGGATCTTCGGGCCGCCGACCGGCTCGGCCATGAACCAGTACCGACCGGCGGTCGGGGTCGCGACCTTCGCAACGTAGATGCCGTTCGCGTCCGCGGTGTTGCCGCCGGGTACGCCGATCGGCTCGAGCCGGGCGATCGTCGTCGCGTAGGGGACCTGCTTCAAGCCGTGGGAGATCCACACCCGGGCCGTCGGCCGCTCGATCAGCTGCGATTCCTTGTCGACCACGAGGAAGCTGATGCGGTTCGTGCCGACCGCGTGGTCGGACGTCCCGGCGACGACGGCGACGTCCTCGCCGGGTGCGCGCCAGAGCTGCTCGAGCGTCTGCTTCGACGACGCGGCCGTGGTCGTGTCACCCGACGCCTCTCCCGAGCCGCCGCCGCACGAGGTTCCGAGCAGCGTCGCCCCGAGTGCGACGGCGATCGCTGCGGCGAAGGGCCGGCTCACCCGTCCAATGTAGACGAAGGGTCCCGGACGGCCGCGGGCCGTAGCGAAAGCGCCCGCGCGCCTATCCGGGATCGATCACGTGGCCCACGACGGGCCGCTCAGTCGCCGTCGGGGAACGTCAGCTGCGGACGGAACTGCCCGAGCCACGCGGCGACGAGCGCCGTGTTCACGAGAAACAGGGTCAGTCGAGCTCTGCTCACCTCGATCCTCCTTTCTCAGAAGCGGACGACAGCAAGTGCTTCGGCGGCGTTTCGGTACCAACGCGCTGCCTCACGGACGTCTCCCCGACGCTCCGCGAGGTCGCCCAGCGCGACCCACGCCCCCGTCCGGTGCGCGACAGACTCCATCTGCTCGAACGCGGAGTCCGCGGCCCGGAAGCACTCCTCCGCCTCGTCGAGGCGGCCCCGCTCCAACAACGAGCGACCCAGCACCAGGTTCGACTGGCCGATCTCGTCGAGGAAGTCCTCGCGCCCCTCGAGGAGCGCGAGCGCCTTGCGTGCATGCTCGTCGGCCGCCTCGTGGTCGCCGAGGTGCTCGTGCACGGCCGCGAGGCTTCCCAAGGCCTGTGCGGCGTCTGGCTGCGAGCCCGCCTCGACGGCGAGTGCGAACGACGCCGTCAGATGCTCGATTGCCTGCTCGGGGTGCCCGAGCAGGAGCTGCAGGCCGCCAAGCGTGAGCATGAGGCGGCCGGTGTTTCGCTCGTCGTCGAGATCCTGGTACAGCGCCCTCGCCTGCTCCGCGTACTGCCGTGCGAGCACCCAGTGGCCTGTCTTCTCGGCGACGAGCGACGCCTGCAGGTAGGTCCCTGCGACGACCCGTGGGTCATCCATCGCCTGCGCGAGCTCGATCGCCAGCTCGATGTCCTCACGGGCGGCCTCGAAGTCCGCCTGCCGGCGGCGGCATCGCGAGCGCCAGGCGAGGATCCGCGCGCGCAGGAGGTCGCACGGCAGGCCGCTCCGCTCCGCGAGCCCGAATGCCTCGTCGAACAGCGCGATCGCCGTCGGGATGCTCGAGAGCCGGTACCGGCAGCACCCGAGCCGGAAGAGCACGTCGGCTCTGTCGACATCGGAGAAGACGGGCAGCTCGCTCAGCTCGCGCGCCTCTTGGAGCACCGCGATCCCGTTCTGCGCCGCGCCGAGCTCCTGGAGCGCCCAGCCCTCGCCCGCGAGCGCCCGGAGCTCGAGCTCCGCGGACCCGAGCGCGCCGATTTCCGCGCGAGCCGCGCGGAACGCCTCGACCGCCTCGCGGTCGCGGTGCGCCTCGGAAAGGGCCTC
>DASTKF010000355.1:0-2362 GCA_035716065.1 Gaiella sp. | reverse complement strand
AAGTGGCTGCTCGCGATCCCGCACTACATCGTCCTCGTGTTCCTCTGGATCGCGTTCTTCCTGCTCGGCGTGGTCGCGTTCTTCGCGATCCTGTTCACGGGCCGCTACCCGCGCTCGCTCTTCGACTTCAACGTCGGCGTGTTGCGTTGGACGTGGCGTGTCGGCTTCTACACGTACGGCGCGCTCGGGACCGACCGCTACCCGCCGTTCACGCTGAGCGCGGAAGCGGACTACCCGGCCACGCTCGACGTCGAGTACCCCGAGCGGCTGTCGAGGGGCCTCGTCCTCGTCAAGTGGTGGCTCCTCGCGATCCCGCAGTACCTGATCGTCGGCGTCATCGCGGGCGGCGGCAGCTGGCTCGCCTGGCAAGGGGAGCACTGGGGCTGGACGTGGGGGGGCGGGCTGATCGGCCTGCTCGTCCTGATCGCGGGCGTCGCGTTGCTGTTCACCGGGCGCTACCCGCGCGGGATCTTCGACCTCGTGCTCGGCCTCGACCGCTGGGCGCTCCGCGTCGCCGGCTACGCGGCGCTGATGACGGACACGTACCCGCCGTTCCGGCTCGACCAGGGCGGCTCCGAGCCCGGCGTCCCCGCTTCGGACGAGATGGCTGCCGTTCCACCGGCGCCCGTCGCCGCAGCGGGCAAGGGCTGGAGCGGCGGCCGCATCGCGCTCCTCGCCGTCGGCGCGGTCATGGGTCTCGTCGCGCTCGGCGTCCTCGCTGCGGGCGCCGGCGCGCTGGCGATCGACCGGACGCAACGCGACGACGGCTTCGTCACGACGCCGTCGCACCTGTTCGCGACCCCCACCTACGCGCTCGTCTCCGAGACCGCCGAGCTCGAGGGGCCGCGATGGGCGTGGCGCGACCTCGTCGGCACCGTCCGTGTGACCGGCAGCGCCGACCATGCACTCTTCCTCGGTATCGGCCGCGAGGCAGATGTGCAGCGGTACCTCGACGGGGTCGGCCACGAGGTCGTGCGGAACATCGACGACGACCCCGGAGAGTACGACCGCCAGACCGGCGGCCGGCCGGCGTCGCCACCCGGCGAGCAGACCTTCTGGGCTGCCTCCGCAGAAGGCACCGGCAAGGTGCACGTGGACTGGGACGTCCAGAGCGGACACTGGGCCCTCGTAGTGATGAACCCTGACGGTGGGCGCTACGTCGACGCGAAGCTCCGCATCGGCGCGGAGCTGGACGCGCTGCCCTGGGTCGGCGGGGCGCTGCTCGGCGCGGGCCTGCTCCTCGCCCTGGTCGCCGCCGGGCTGATCGTCGTCTCGCTGCCGAAGCGCGGTCTCTGAGCGCGGCGTGACCGGAATCCCGCAGCAGGGATCGGCGCCACCCGATGCGCCCCGGCGCGGACTCGGTGACTGTGTCGTGGCGCGCACCGACCTCACTACGAAGGAGGCACGATCGTGACCGTGATCTGGTTCGTCGTCTGGCTCGTATCCGACCTGATCGGCGACCGCGAGGCGCTGACGTTCGATCCGGTCAACGCGTGGACGGCAACGTTGATCCTCTGCATCGCGCTCGACCTCGGCCGTCAGCACGCGATTCCGCCCGGCAAACGGGCCGGAGGTGCAGGAGGAGGCACTCCGTGACGCCCACGCGCTTCACCAACGAGAACGCGGAGATCCCCGCAGGGGCGGCGCGGGATCACATGCTCTCTGTCAAGGGCGAGAAGACGCCTGACTAGGGCTCGCCGCGTCCGTCAGGACGCGCGAGCCCTGACAACCACGACGACGCCTCGGGCATGCGTGGCGCAGTACTGGCTCACCGAGCCGAGCAGGAGGCTCGTGAACCCTCCGCGGCCCCGGGAGCCGACGACGAGCAGGGCGGATCCGTCCGCCGCAGAGACGAGCGCGGGGCCGGCTGCGCTTCGGATCGCCTCGCTCGTCACGCCGACGCTGTCGGGCGCCGCCGCGTAGGCGGCCTCCAGCACTTCGCCGGCCTCCACTGCGAGCGCGGTGCGGACCTCTGCGACGGCGGCGGCGCTCGACATGCCCGCGGTGGCGATCCCCCACGGCTCGTCGTAAGCGCAGACCGCGAAGACGCCGACATGGCGCAGCTCGGCTTCGGCGTACGCCCATTCCTGGGCCGCCCTCGCCCCCGGCGAGCCGTCGACGCCGACGACGATCCGCGACCGCTCGGTCGGGCCTGCGTCGTGCACGACCGCGACAGGGCAGGGCGCATGCTGGAGACAGGCGCGGGACACGGATCCGAGGACCGTGCCCGTGACGCCTCCACGACCGCGTGAGCCGACGACGAGGAGATCGGCTCCGGAGGCCGCCTCGACGAGCACCGCAGCGGCATCTCCCTGCCCGACGTGCTGCTCGATCTCGAGGCCTGCGGCAGCGTCCGCGGCGT
>DASTKF010000354.1:0-5318 GCA_035716065.1 Gaiella sp. | reverse complement strand
ACGGAGTCCGGGTCGATGCCGAGCGTCTGCCCCGCCTTGATCGCCGCATTCCTCGGCGAGACGATGTGGCGCGGGTCGGCGTAGACGGTCGTCGCGAGCTCGCCGATCGCGAGTGGCTCACCGGTGCGGTCGAAGATCGTGCCGCGGCCCGCGGGGATCTCGATCGTCTCCCGCTGCTGCTTCGAGGCCATCGCCGCGTACGCGTTGCCGTCGACGACCTGGATCCACGCGGCGCGCACGAGGGCGACTGCGAAGAGGCCGACGAAGGCCAGCACGAGCAGGCGGATCCTCGAGTTCGCCCGCTTCTGGTGCTTCACCGCTGCAGCCGGAGGTAGGTCGTGGCGTTGGGGTCGGCCTCGACGAGGCCGAGCTTCGACGCTGCCTCGGTCTCGATGCGGGCGTTCGCCGACGCGCTGGAGAGCTGCGCCCGCGTGGACGCGATCTCGGCCTTGAGCTCGGCGCGGTCGTGGCGAAGGCCGTCGAGCTGCACGTTGAGCCGCAGGACGAGAACGTTGACCGCGACGACGCCGGCAAGCAGGGCGGCGACGAGCACGATCCAGAGCACGCCTCCCGTGAACGCCGAGCGCCCTGCGCGCGCGCGCCGCAGCGTCGGTTGCGCGATCGTCGACATCAGGCCTTCACCGCCACGCGCAGGCGCGCCGAGGCGGCCCGCGGGTTGGTGTCCGTCTCGTGCCTCCCGGGCCGCACGGGCTTGCGCGTGAGCGACCGCAGCGTCGGCTCCTTGCCGCAGACACACACCGGGAAGTCGGGCGGGCACGTACAGCCTTTCGCCTGCTCGGCGACGAACCGCTTCACGATCCGATCCTCGAGCGAGTGGAACGAGATCACCGCGAAGCGGCCGCCGGGGCGGAGCATCTGGAGCGCCGCGGGCAACGCTGCCTCGAGCTGCGCGAGCTCGTCGTTGACGGCGATGCGCAGCGCCTGGAAGACCCGCTTGGCTGGGTGACCTTCGCCGAAGCGCGCCGGCGTCGGGATCGCAAGCTTGATCGTGTCGACGAGCTCGCCCGTCCGCGTGAACGGCCGCTCCGCGCGCTGCCGGACGATGGCCCGCGCGATCGGCTTCGCGTATCGCTCCTCGCCGTAGCGCCGGAAGATCGTGGCGAGCTCGCGCTCGTCCCACGTGTTGACGATCTCGGCTGCGCCGGTCTCGGACGACGGGTCCATCCGCATGTCGAGCGGCGCGTCGGTCGCATACGAGAATCCCCGCTCGGGCCGATCGACCTGCATCGACGAGATGCCGAGGTCGAGCAGGATCGCATCCGCGCCGATGCCGTTCGCAGCGAGCTGGGTCAACACGACCGCGAAGTCGCCGCGCAGGAAGCGCACCTCGACCCCCGCTGCCGCCTTGAAGCGGTCGAAATACGGCTTGGCGCCCGGGTCGCGGTCGATCGCCACGAGCTTGCCCCGCCCGGCGAGATCCTGCGCGAGGAGCCTCGCGTGCCCGCCCGCGCCGAAGGTCGCGTCGACGACCGTCTCCCCGGGCCGAACGGCGAGAAGCTCGCGCACCTCGTCGGCGAGAACGGGGATGTGATCAGAGTCCGCGTGCGGCAAGACGTTCGGCAGCATGTTCGGCGCTCCCTTCGACGGCATGCAGGTGCTGCTCCCAGGCGGCTGGGCTCCACAGCTGGAGGTGGTCGTAGTTGCCGGCCACGATGACCTCGCGCTCGAGGCCGGCATGGCGGGTGAGGGCGGCCGGGACGAGCACCCGGCCCTGTCCGTCCAGGTCGGCCTCGGCCGCCCCCGAGAAGAAGAACGTCCGCAGCTCGCGCGCCTCGCGCGAGAGCGGGTCGAGCGCGGAGATGCGATCCTCGACGCTCACCTTCCACGTCTCCCGCGGGTACACCGCAACGTTGCGGTCGAGCCCGCGCGTGAGCACGACGCCGGCGCCCAGCGCGTCGCGAAAGCGGCGCGGCAGCGTGATCCGGCTCTTCTCGTCGATCGAGTGGTCGTAGGTGCCGATGAACATCGTCCGCGGATGTGGCCGATCCCCTTCGTGATCTCCACGATTCCCCACTCTACGCCACTTTCCCCCACTGTCAAGCCCCATTCGACGAGGGTGTCGAGCTCGCCGGGCGCGTTGCACGCGCCGTCCCGCGGTGCCAGACTCGAGGACGGTCCCGGACCGCTGCTCTGCTCGCGCCGGGCGGTCGCCGAACCATGAGGTCGCATCGTGCTGATTGGACTGCACAGCAGACCCGCGACGGCAGCCGCCGCGGCATGCGCATTTCTCTGTCTCGCGTCGCACGCGGCGGCAGGCGATCGACACGGCACGGCTCGTGCGTCGTGCCCGCCGCCCCGCGTCACCCCCGGCGAGCTCGGCGTGCTCCGGGACGCGCTCGCGGCGGAGCGGGACGTCCTCGGCCAGCGGCTGCTCGACTCGCGCGAGGGACCGAGCTACGCAGCGGTGCGGAGGTTGCTTCCGCCGCTTTGGTACGCGGAGGGCCGCGGCGGGTCGCCGCTGACCCGCAGCGGCGCGTACTACCTCACGTTCGCGCACCCGCTCAGCCTCTACGGCGAGAAGGCATTCGCACTCCATGTCGCCGACGGGAGCGCGATCCTCACGCGCCGCGTCGACGGCCCCGGCCTGACGATCCTCGTCGGCGACGGGCGCGAGATCTACGGCTCCTGCCTCGCGCGCCTCGGCCGGCCGCGGCGGGCGCACGGCTGGCTGCCCGTCCTCCGGACGAGCTACGTCGACGCGCGCGGGGTGCGCTACGCCCAGGAATCGTTCGCCGGGCGGGTACCCGGCGTCCGCTCGCTGGTGAGCTTCGTGCGCCTGGCCGTCGACACGCGTCGCGCGGGGAGCGCGACCGCGGTCGTCCGTTTCGCCGCGTCCCCTGGAAGCCGCGCCAGGCTCGTGACCGACAGGCAGGGCGTGCTCGACCAGGGCGGCGCCCGCTACGGCGTCCGTGGCGTCAGAGTGCTCTACGTTGCCTGGGTGCACAGCCCGGGTCGGGGCTCCCTCGACGTCGGC
Organism: Gaiella sp.; assembly: GCA_035716065.1. Taxonomy (GTDB): domain Bacteria; phylum Actinomycetota; class Thermoleophilia; order Gaiellales; family Gaiellaceae; genus Gaiella. The sequence goes on along the minus strand of DASTKF010000354.1, from coordinate 2,323 downwards.
GCCGCCGCCTACGACCGCGCCCTCCGGGCGACGGAGCGCTTCTGGGAAGGCGAGCTCGCGCGTGGCGCCACGTTCGACGTTCCGGAGCGGAGCGTGTTGGACGCCGAGCGGAGCCTGCTCGTCCAGCAACGGATCCTCACCTGGCGCTATAGCGTCGGCAACCCCTACGAGGAGCTCTCGTTCGCCGAGGCGCTCGACGCCGCCCGGGTGATGGCCGGCTACGGCCACGCGGACGTCTCGAAAGCGATCCTCCGCTTCGCGCTCCGGCGGCTACCGGCGCGGTTCACGAGCTGGCGCGCGGGGGCCGTGCTGCTCGCGGCCGCGGAGCACTACCAGCTCACCCGGGACGCGACCCTCCTCGACGAGGAAGCGCCGGCGTTCGCGCTCTCCCGCCTCGCGCGTCAGGTGGAGCGCAGGGGCGGCACCAGCCTGCTCGACCGGGAAGCCTTCTCGTCGGACGTACGCCGCCGCGTCGTCGGGCTCCACGGGCAGGCGGTCGCCTGGCAGGGGCTGCTGGCGATGGGGCGTGTCTGGGAGCGTCTCGGGCACCATCGCCTGGCGGCGCGAGCGACGATCGCGGGTATGCGCCTCGAGTCGGCCCTTCGGGCGGCTGTGCGGTCCTCGCAACGACGTCTCCCGGACGGATCGCTATTCGTCCCGGCGACGCTCCTCGACGGCACGCGTCCGTTCGACCGGTTGACCGCGTCGCGGGATGGCTCGTACTGGAACCTGGTGATGCCGTACGCCCTCGCCTCGGGGTTGTTCGATCCGAAAGGCCCGACAGCGCGCGGCATCTGGCGGTACATCGGCGGCCACGGGGGCCTGCTGCTCGGGCTCGTCCGCGCGGACGCGGCGCGCCTCTACCGGGGCGAGCCGTATCCCGCCTCCGGCGTCGACCAGGTCTACGGCCTGAACGTCGCCCGGTTCCTCGCCGACGCCGATTTGCCGGACCAGCTCGTCCTCGGCCTCTACGGGACGCTCGCAGGTGCGATGACGCGCGGCACGTTCGTCTCGGGCGAGGCGGCGACGATTCAGCCGCTTCGGTCGAGCGGTCTCGGATCGATGTACCTCCCGCCGAACGGCGGCACGGGCTCCGCGTTTCTCGAGACGCTGCGCGTTGCGCTCGTTCACGAGCGCCGCAACGCTCGGGGGGCTCCCGTCGGGCTCGAGCTCGCGTTCGCCACGCCGCGCGCCTGGCTGCGGCCGGGCAAGACGATCCGGGTCGAGAGGGCGCCGACGAGCTTCGGGGAGGTGTCCTACGCGCTCACTCGCAGAGGGAACACCGTCCGGATCGTCCTCGACGCGCCGCGAGCGCCCTGGCTACGGTTGCGGCTGCGCCTCCCACGGGGCGAGCGGATCGAGCGCGTGGAGGCGGCCGGGCGGTCAGTTCCGTTCGGTACCGCCACCGGGACGATCGAGCTGCCCTCGAGCGGAGAACGGCCGCTACGCCTGGTCGTCCACGTCACGTAGCCGCGAACGCCACGTGCCGGGGTGCGACGCCGCGCCCGGTGAGCGCCCCGGCCCCGCAGCGCGCCGCGAACGCGAGCGCGTCCTGGCCCTCGAGCCCGGTGCCGAGCGCAAACGTGAGACCCGCGGCGAAGCTGTCCCCAGCGCCGTACGCGTCGACGACTTCACCGGGTGGGTCGGCGGCCGTGTACGGGCCGCCGGGGCGCGCCCAGCCGCCGAGACCGCCGGACGTCGTGACGACGAGCTTCGGCTCCGGGTCGAGCTCACCCGGCCGGTAGCGCTCCGCATCGTCCTCCCCGCTCCCGATCAGCGCGTCGAGCTCGACGCCGCCGCGCCTGAGCACCTCGAGCTCGCGCGAGGTCGCTGTCAGCACGCGTGCACGGCGGGCGTGCACCAGCGCGTCGACGTCGCCGGCGACGAAGAAGACGGCGTCCATCGACGCGAGCTCGTGCCACGGCAGTTGCTCGTCGTGCCCCCTCGGCCTGAGCTTCGGGCCGACGGTCGTGATCGTCCGCTCGCCGTGATCGTCCACCTGCGTGAACGCCCATCGCTGCGGCCGCTCGTCCGGCACGGCATGCACGACCACACCGCGCGACTCGAGCTCCTCCCGCGCGCGCCGGCCGAGCTCGTCGTTCCCGAGCACGGTGAACAGGTGCGCCTCGTCGGCGAGGAGGGCGAGCTGCACGGCCGCGACGCCGCCTCCGCCCCCCGCCTGCTGCCAGTCGTCGAACGCATGGGCGATCTGGCCCGTCGCGGGGATGCGGTCGACGCGCGCGAAGCGAATCCACTCGACGTGCCCGACGACTGCGACGCGCATCCCAGAAGTGTGTACCACGTCTCACGCGCCGCCCCGCAC
>DASTKF010000353.1:0-4724 GCA_035716065.1 Gaiella sp. | reverse complement strand
CTGCGTCGGTGCGCGCAGAGCCTCGCAGACGGCTCCCGCGGCCTTCTCCGCGTCGCCTGCCGGGTCGTCGGACTCCACGAGCGCGGCGAACTCGTCGCCACCGATCCGCGCCACCGTGACGGTGGGCGGCAAGGCGACGCGAAGCCTCGAGCCCACGTCGTAGAGCACGGCGTCCGCGTCCATGTGGCCGAAACGGTCGTTCACCGTCTTGAAGTCGTCGACGTCGAGGATCAGAAGCGCGACCCCGGGGCCGTCGGATGCCGCGCGCGCGATCGCCTCCTCGACCCGCTGCTTGAACAAGGCCCGGTTCGGCAGCCCGGTAAGGGGATCGTGGAACGCCTGGTGACGCAGGCGCTCCTCCGCCTCGCGCTTCTCCGTGATGTCGAGCAGGTACCCCTGGAGCGCAACCGGCACGCCGGTCGGCCCGAGGATCGTCCGGGCCTCGTCGTGGACCCACACGACGCGCCCGTCGCGGGCGATCAGCCGGTACTCGAGGGAGAGGCCTTCGCCCTCGTGCGCCCGGTGGTGTGCGTCGAGGACGGTCTCGCGATCCTCCGGGTGCAGGATCCGGACGAAGAGCTCGCGGTCACGGTTCCACTCGGCGAGCGGGTACCCGAGCATCGCCTCGACCTGCGGGCTGGAGTAGATGTTCGAGCTCTCGTCGTCGATCGCGTCGACATAGACGACGAGCGGCAACTGCTCGACGAGCGCCCGGAAACGCTCCTCCGCGACCCGGAGGCGCTCCTCGCTCGCCCGCAGGACCGCATCGGCGGTCGCGTCGGCGTAGACCTCCGGCGCGCTCGCAGGGGTGGTGAAGCCGACGCCGCTATCGGCCTGTTGTCTCAGCACCTTGTTCGTATCGTCGCCGGCGAGGGGGATCGGCCACCCCTCGTGCGAGGTACCCCGTCCGGGCGGCTACCCCGCTTCGACGACCTGCGCCGCCGGCGGCGCCGCGATCGCGACCGGAACGTTGTAGGAGAGGAACGTCATCGTTTGCGCCGTCGTTCCGCGGGCGGTTCCGACGAGCGCGGGGGTCGAGACCTGCATCCGCCTGATCCGCCCGTCGCGTCCGATCCAGACGTGATAGGTCGAGCGCGTGAGGTGCACGCCGGCCGCACGCTCCAGCGCGGCCACCTGCTTCCCGTAGGCGGGCACCGCGCGCGCCGCACGCTGAACGTCGAGGACCGCGCTGTAGTGGACGGTCGGCCGGCCGGCGACGCTCTCGTTGCCGAGCCGCTTCGTCGCGACGATCCCGTGCTCGAGTGGCGCAAGGCTCTGTGAGGCGTCCATCAGCGATGTGAAGTCGATGCCCAGGGTTGCGGCTCCCTTCGAGAGGTCGAGGCGCCACCAGGACTTGCCGGGCGGAAGTTGCGTCTGGAGCACGGGCGAGCGCATGTACATGACGTAGGCGCCGCGCTCTCTCAGAAGCACGGCGTCGAAGGTGGTGGCCTTGCCGCCTGCACGCGTCGTCATCGACATCCGGACCGCCGATCCGCGCTGGCTCCCGGAACCGGTGACATCACTGGCCGCGCGGCCGCCGATCGCGGTCGTGGCACGGATCTCGAAGGTGGAGCTCTTGGCCGACGCGGAGCGTTTGGCCGCTGCGACGATCGGATTGGAAGCAGCGTGCGACGCCACCGGCAATGCCAGCACGAGGAGGGAGACGGCCAGGAGGCGACGCATCCCGCTCATCGTACGAGCCGCGGCGGAGCGCGCCACCCCCGCCGGAGGGGCAACGGGCGGCTCAGTCCCGGACGGCGCGCAGCGCCGGGAACAGCACGACGTCGCGGATCGACTCCTTGCCCGTGAGTAGCATCACGAAGCGGTCGATCCCGAAGCCGAGGCCACCCGTCGGTGGCATCCCGTACGAGAGCGCCTCGACGTAGTCGGGGTCGCCCCGCTCGCCCTCGACCTGCTCCGACTGCTGCTCGAAGCGGGCCTGCTGCATCGCCGCCTCGTTGATCTCGGTGAACGCGTTCCCGAGCTCCATTCCGCCCGCGAAGTACTCGAACCGCTCGGTGAGGGTCGGGTCGTCGTCGGTCGGCCGTGCGAAGGGCGAGAGCTCGACCGGGTAGTCGTGGACGATCGTCGGCTGGATCAGGCCCGGCTCGACGTAGTGCGAGAACGCGTGGTCGACGAGCTGCGTCCAGTCACGGTCGGCGTCGGTGTCCACGCCGCGTTCGGTCAGCCACGCCCGTAGCTCGCCGGCGTCGCGCGTCCAGAGCTCGTGGCGCTCGAGCGCCTCGACGAACCGGATCCGCTCCCACGGTCCGGCGAGGTCGATCTCGTGCCCGCGGAACGTGACGGCGGTCGTCCCGAGCACCTCGCGCGCGACACGCTCGACGAGTCCCTCGATCCGCGCCATCGTGTCGCGGTAGTCGGCGTAGGCCTCGTACCACTCGAGCATCGTGAACTCGGGGTTGTGCTTGAACGAGACGCCCTCGTTGCGGAAGTCCTTGCCGATCTCGTAGACGCGCTCGAGCCCGCCGACCAGCAGCCGCTTGAGGTAGAGCTCGGTCGCGATGCGCAGGTAGAGGTCGGCGTCGAGCTCGTTGTGGTGCGTCACGAACGGGCGCGCGAAGGCGCCGCCGTAGCGCGGCTGCAGGACCGGCGTCTCGACCTCGACGAAGCCCTCCTCGTCGAGCGCCCGCCGGACGGCCGTGATCACGCGCGCCCGGGTGATGAAGACCTCGCGCGTCTCCTCGTTCATCAGCAGGTCGAGGTAGCGCTTGCGGTAGCGGAGCTCGACGTCAGTCAGGCCGTGGAACGTGTCCGGCAAGGGCTGCGTGGTGCGGGAGAGGACCTCGACGCTCTCGGCGAGGACGGAGGGCTCGCCGCGCCGCGACTTCGCCGGCCGTCCCGCGACGCCGACGACGTCCCCGACGTGGACGTCGAGCTCTCCGGTGACGGCGACGTCGCAGATCACCTGGATCCGGGCCGAGCGGTCGACGACGTCGAGGAAGACGAGCTTGCCCATGCCGCGGCGCGCCATCGCGCGGCCCGCGATGCGGACGGTCGCCTGCGCCTCCGCACCGGCCGCGAGCGGCTCCGCCTCGGCGCGCACGGCGGCGATCTCGTCGCGGTCGGGGAAGCGCTTCGGCGCGGGCGGGGCGGTCACGGGCCGGATCGTACGCATCCTGCGTCCGCGGACGCCTCTACGGCAGCAACTCGAACGTCTTCCGATGACGCGGCCGGATCGCGCTGAAGTGGCGTCGATCGAGCGTCACGACGACCTCGGCCCCGAGCCGCTCCGCGAGTGCGACCACCGACGCATCGGTGCCGCCGAGCGGGAAGTCGGCGTACTCCTCGACGAGCTCGGCCATTCGAGCGAAGTCGTTCTCGTCCGGTCCTTCGACGTCCAGCGGAGCGAGACCGCGCAGAAATGCCGCCTCGGCCTCCGACCCGAGGCGCTGCCCGACGAAGTACGTCGCCTCGGCGACCGCGAGCGCCGGAATCACGAGGCGCAGGTCCGGCTTGGCGAGTGCCTCGACGCACGCTTCGTGATCCTCGTCGTCTCCGTCCGCGGCCGCATAGAGCGGTCCGGCGTCAACGACCGCGAGCGTCATCCCACTCGGCGCGCAGGAGCTCCTCCATGTCGCGGCCCACCGTGTTCCGCCCGCTGCGGCCGACGGCCGCGAACGGCAGCTCCCGAGGCCTGTCGGACCCGAGCCCGAGGTAGCGCGCGAGCGCTTCGCGAGCCACTTCCGACGCAGAGCGGTTGCTCCGCCGTGCTTCGCGGGCGAGCGCCGCCGCGAGGTCGTCCGAGAGAGCCAGCGTTGTGCGTTTCATACCTGCATACTAGCACCGCTCCGAGACGCCTCAGGCTGCCTCGCGCGGAGAGCGCTGCCACTCGCGGACGAGCCGGGCGGCGGCGTTGCGGAGCCTGCGCTCGGCGTCGCGAATGGCGGCGGCGACCGCGAGGGTGCGAGGGGCGGGCACGTCAGCTCGACGTCGTCGGGCTCAGGTTCCCGCGGAGCGATGCCGGGTGTCCCGGAGAGCAACCGCACGACCTGGCTCCGAACCTTTTCTGGATCGGCGTCGAAGTCGAGCAGGATGTGGACGGCGACGCCCTCGTTCTCGCGGACGAGACCGAGGAGGATGTGCTCCGTCCCGATGTAGTCGTGACCGAGCGACACGGCCTCACGGAGCGAATGCTCGAGAACCCGTTTTGCGCGTGCTCGAACACTGCGACGAGCGTAGCGCGGCCCCGGGGTGTCCGACTGAAGTCGGACACCACGAGCTCAGGCGGCCTTGATCTCCATGATCTTGAACTTCACCACGGAGCCGCGGGGGGTCGTGACCTCGACGGTCTCGCCCTTCTTGTGCCCCATGATCGCCTTGCCGACCGGTGACTCGTTCGAGAGCTTCTGCTCGGCGGGGTTCGCCTCCGCGGAGCCGACGATGTGGTACTCGAGCGTCTCCTTCGCGTCGACGTCACGCAGTCGCACGACCGACCCGACCGAGACGACGCTCGTGTCGACCTCGGACGTGTCGATCACCCGGGCGTGCGCGAGCCGCTCCTCGAGCTGCGCGATCTTGTGCTCCAGCATCGCCTGCTGGTTCTTCGCGTCGTCGTACTCCGCGTTCTCGGCGATGTCGCCGAACTCGCGAGCCGTGCGGATCCGCTCCGCGATCTCGCGGCGGCGGTCGCCGCGCAGGACATCGAGCTCCTGCTTGAGGGAGTCATACCCCTCGGCGGTGAGGATCACGTCCTTCAGAAGAGA
>DASTKF010000352.1:0-4258 GCA_035716065.1 Gaiella sp. | reverse complement strand
CCGTACGCCGGCGCGTAGTTCCCGTAGGCGAACTGGTAGGCGTCCTCGACGCGGAGCGTGGCGGTCTGCGTCTCGCCGGCGATGTTCCCCGAGACGAGCGCGACGGCGCCGTACTCGCCGATCGCGCGGGCGGCCGTCAGCACGACGCCGTAGACCACGGCCCAGCGGATCGAGGGGAGGGTGATCCGCCAGAACGCCTGCCAGCCGGACGCACCGAGCGTGTGCGCCGCCTGCTCCTGCTCGGTGCCGATCTCGCGGAGCGTCGGCACGACCTCGCGGACGACGAACGGCAGCGTGACGAAGATCGTGGCCAGGACGATCGACGGCGTGGCGAACACGATGTCGTGCCCGTGGCGCTGGAACCAGCCGAGCCACCCGTCGGCGCCGTAGAGCGCAATGAGCGCGAGCCCGACGATCACGGGGGAGAGGGACAGCGGCAGGTCGACGAAGGCGTTGAGGAAGCCCCGCCCGGGCACGTTGCCGCGCACGATGAGCAGCGCGCAGACGATCCCGAAGACCGTGTTCACGACGACGGCGATCGTCGTGACCTTGAGCGTCAGCTCGAAGGCGGCGATCGTGTCCGGCGCGGTGATCGCGGCCCACGCGCCGTCGAGGTCCTCGGCCGTGCGCCACACCATCATCGCGAGCGGCGCGATGAGGATGAGCGTCAGGTAGCCGAGCGCGACGACGCGGAGGCCATGCCTACCCACGCTCGTGCCTCGTGACGTACCAGCGCACCGCGCCGATCCCGAGCAGGACGCCGAACGAGATCGCGAGCAGCACGACGGCGACCGCAGCCGCGCCCTCGGGATCCTGCTCGATCCGGTAGAAGAGATGGATCGAGGCGACCTCGGTCTTGAACGGCAGGTTGCCTGCGATGAGAACGATCGCGCCGATCTCGCCGATCGCCCGCGCGAAGGCCATTGCGACGCCGGACAGGACTCCGGGGAGGATGGCGGGAAGGACGATGCGCCGGAAAGTGGTGAACCCGCTGGCCCCGAGCGATCGCGCGGCGTCCTCGAGCTCGCGGTCGAGCTCGATCAGCACCGGCTGCACCGTGCGGACGACGAACGGCAACGTCACGAACAGCAGCGCGACGTAGATCGCGGTGCGAGTGAAGGTGATGTCGGCGTCGAAGTGGAACGAGCCGATCGTGACGTCGAGCGGCGTCCGCGGCCCGTAGAGCGCCATGATCACGAGCCCGGCGACGATCGTCGGCAGCGCGAACGGCAGGTCGATGATCGCGTTGACGAGGGACTTCCCCGCGAACGAGTCCCGCACGAGAACCCAGGCGATGATCGTGCCGAAGACGGCCGTCGTCAGCACCGCGAGGGTCGCGGTGATCACCGACAGCTTCAGGGCCGCGACCGCCTGCGGCGAGGAGACGACCTCCCAGAACCCGGACCAGCCGTTCCCGGTCGACGTCCACACGACGGCGGCGATCGGCAGCACGACGACGACGAGCAGGAACGTCGTCACGAACCCGACCTGCAGGGAGAGAGCCGTCGAGGCCCTCTCCCGGCGACGCTCGGCCGGTGCAGGCAGCCCCGGCGCCGGCCCGCTGACGGCGCTAGCTTCCAGTGCTCACTCCGAGCGAGCTCTCGATCCCTTGCATGATGCTCTTGCTCGGGTCGAACCACTTCTTGTCGACCGCGCGCCAGCCCCCGAGCAGCTTGTTCGTGATCGTCGTTTCGCCCGGCCGCACCGGGTATTTGCGCCGGAACTCGGAGAGCGCCTGCTTGTTCACCGGCCGGTAGCCGTTCTGGGCGAGGATCTTCTGGGCCGGGTACGTCTTCAGGTACCGCGAGAAGGCGTTCCATTCGGCCTTGTGCTCGCTCTTCTTGACCGCCGCGATGTAGACGTCGATCAGCATCGTCTGCCGCGGGATGACGTACGGGATCTTCCCGTTGATCGCCTCGCTCTCGAACGTGAGGAGGACGTCGCCCTTGCCCGACAGGAACGTGTTCGTGGCGTTCGATCCCGACGAGTCCTGGGACACGACGTTGTTCTTGTAGAACCGGCGCAGGTAGTCGATCGCCTGCTTGTCGGTCTTGCCGAGGCGGCGCTGCGCGACGTAGCCGGCGAGGACGTTCCACTTGGCGATGCCGCCGGTGAACGGGTTGACGGTGACGGCCCCGACGCCGGGCTTCAGGAGGTCGTTCCAGCCCTTGATCTTCTTCGGGTTGCCGTTACGGAGGCCGAAGACGACGACCGAGTTCCAGACGACGCCGTTGTAGCTCTGCTTGTCCCAGTCCTTGTCGACGAGGCCCTTGTCGACGAGGTCGTTGACGTCGTTGCCGGTGTTGAGGATCACGCCGTCGGCCGGCAGGCCGTTGGCCACGGCCTGACCCTGCGCCGACGACGGGCCGTAGGACGCGCGGACGTTGACGCCGGACCCCTGCGGAGTCGTGCGGAACTCCTCGATCAGCTTCGTGAGGACGGGCCGGGGCGTGGAGTACGCGACGAGGTTGAGCGTCACGTCCTTCGAGCTCGTGTGTGCCGCCGTCGCCGCGCCTGCGACCGCCGCCGCAAGTCCCGCGACCGCCGCCGCGATCCAGGCGAACCTCATCCGTTGCATAGCGCTCCTTGGTCGAGTCGGGTGACGGTCGCCTCTCCCTCGAGCTTCCGCCTTTGTCTATCGGGAAGCTATAACATAAGCAATCACAATCGGACGAATAAGTAGAAGGCATGAGAGGCCCGACGGTCGGCCGATGCTGCAGGTCGCTTCCTTGCTACCGTCAGAGCGTGGCGAGCGAGATCCTCATCGAGCACGGTGAGACGCGCCTCGCGCGCCGTCTCCGCGCGAATCGCTACAAGGTCGCGCTCGCGATCGCGGCGCTCGAGGGCATCCTCGTGCTTGCCGGTGCGATCCCGTGGTGGATCGTCGTGCTGCTCGCGGTGGTGTCGCTCGCGGGGTACGTCGCGTGGGGGAGGGAGCACGAGAGCGCAGACGTGCGCGTCGTGACCTGGACAGCTGCCGTCTCGCAGCTCGTCGTTGTGCTCGTGCCGGTCGTCGCAGGGCTCGTCGTCGTGCTCGCTGCGGTCGTGGTCGTGCTCCTCGCGGCCGTCGCCCTCGCCGCGCTGCTCCTCGACCGGCGCTGACCGGCTCCGGCGACCGGGCCGGGTACACTCCCGTCCCTGCTGTGGGGCGTGGCCAAGTGGTAAGGCAACGGGTTTTGGTCCCGTGATCCCAGGTTCGAATCCTGGCGCCCCAGCCATCGTTCAACCGTTGATGCCGACGAGACTCGCTGCAGTGGTGATGGCCGGAGGCCTCGGGACCCGGATGCGGTCCGCGCTTCCGAAGCACCTCCATCCGATCCTGGGGCGGCGCATGGTGGACTGGGTGCTCGAGGCGGCGCGCCCGCTCCACCCGTCGCCGCTCGTCGTTGTTGCCTCTCCCGACACCGCGTCCTCATTCGACGGAGTGGACGTCGCGGTGCAAGAGCGGCCGCTCGGAACGGGTGACGCCGTTCGCTCGGCCCGCGAAGCCCTTTCGGGCGCCGACGAGGTGCTGGTGCTGTCCGGCGACACGCCGCTCCTGACGACAGACCTTCTGGACGGCCTGCTCGGCACGCACCGCGAGTCGGGCGCGGCCGCGACGGTGCTGTCGTTCGTCCCGGACGACATCCGCAGCTACGGGCGGATCGTGCGGGATACGGCGGGCGGTCTCGTCGCCATCGTCGAGGCGTCCGACGCCACGCCGGAGCAGCTTGCAATCGGGGAGGCCAACTCCTCGATCTACGTGTTCCGCGCAGACGCGCTCTGGCCCGCGCTCGACGAGCTCACGCCCGCGAACACCCAGGGCGAGCTCTACCTCACCGACGCCGTTCGCGGGATCGTCGACCGGGGGGAGACGGTCGCCGTCCACGTCGCTCCGGATCCTGCGGAGACCGAGGGCGTCAACACGCGCGTCGAGCTGGCAGCCGCAGCGGCCGCGCTCCGCGACCGGATCAACGTCGCCCACATGCTCGAGGGCGTCACGATCGTCGACCCCGCCTCGACGTGGATCGACCCGACGGTGGCCCTCGAGGCCGACTCCGTCGTGCACCCGTTCACCGTTCTGCGCGGCGCGACGACGGTGGCCGCCGGCGCCTCTGTCGGGCCGCATGTCGTGGCAGTCGACGCGACGATCGGATCGGGGTCGCTCGTCGGGCCGTTCTGTTACCTTCGCCCCGGCACCGTGCTCGAGGATTCGGCGAAAGCAGGCACGTTCGTGGAGCTGAAGAACACCGTTGTCGGAGAGGGCGCCAAGGTGCCT
>DASTKF010000351.1:0-5479 GCA_035716065.1 Gaiella sp. | reverse complement strand
CCTGCTGCTTCGCGTTGACCTCGCCGAACAGCCCGTCGCGCAGCACCTGCGAGAAGCCGATGATCGCGTTCAGCGGCGTGCGCAGCTCGTGCGACATGTTCGCCAGGAACTCCGACTTGTGTCTGCTGGCGCTCTCGAGCTCGCGGTAGAGGCGCTGGAGCTCGTCGTTCATGCGGTTGACGTTCACCGCCAGCGCGCCGAGCTCGTCGCGGTTCGTGACGTCCACATGCCCGGAGAAGTTGCCGGAGGCGATCGCGGCCAGTCGGGAGTCGATCCGCTGGATCGGCCCGATCAGCGACCACGACAGCACGAACCCGAGCAGCAGCGCGAGGACGATCGTCCCGGCCGCCGCGCCGATCAAGAGGTTGCGCGAGCTCCTGTACGCGCCGGCGTTCTCGGCGATCAGGGCGTTGGTTCGTTTCCTCGTCGTGTTCGCGAGCTCGGTGGCGTGTTGATCGAGGTCGATCGTGAGGAGCTCGGCGCGGTAGCTAAGCGATGTCGCGCGCTTCGGCGCGACGGCGTCGATCGCGACGATCTCTCGCATCACGCCGGAAAGCTCTTCGCCCGTCGATCGGATCCTCTTCAGGAAGATCTCGTCCTCCGGCGGCGGCCTGAACCCGAGGTTGTCGGGGAACGTCGATGCCGGGATCTGTGCCACGGCGCTCGTGATCAACCGGTCGATCACCGGACCGTCTGCGCTGAAGTCCTCCTTGTTCAGGTCCGGGAAGACCGTGTAGTAGTCACCACCGACGTTCTGCGCCCAGAGCGTGCGAACGTGCCTGACGTCGCTCTGGAGCTTGCCGTACGCGAACGCACGCTGCTGGAGGGTTCCCAGCGTCTCCACGCGCTCGTTCGACTGACCCAGCAAGCGCAGCCCGAGCGCCCCGAGAACGACGACGAGCAGGGCGATCCCTGCGAACGCCACGAGGAGCTTGGCGTGCACCCCGGCGGGGACCCGGCCGACCGCCCGGACCAGCGGGTTGTCGGCAGGGCGCAAGAGCCGGCGCGCCGGGATGCCGGCTGTCGCTCCCCGCTTCGACGCGTTCGCCGGCACGAGGTGCTCAGCGCTTCAGCTCTGCGGTGCTTCCGACGAAGTTCGTGATCAGCCAGCGGTCGTCGATCCGTGCGACGTCCGTGTTGCCCCCTGTCACCGCTGCGATCTTGCCGGTGAGCAGGTCCACGAAGTGGCACTCGAAGCGAAGCGTGCCGCGGTCGCCGTTGACCGTCGCCTTCAGCTTGTACGCCGGATGGTCGGACAGCCAGTTCGTCTTGGGGGCGAACGCATCCGACTTCAGCCAGACGCCCCGGATGTGCTCCGTCCCGGACACCGTCTTGCCGGGCCCGAACGTCGCCGTGGCGTTCGGCGCATACAGGGACATCATCTCGTCGATGTCCTTCTTCGTGATCGCCTCGTGGAACGTCTTCTCGATCTGGCTGATCTGGTACAGATCCGCCTCCCGTTGGAGCGCCTCGTCCGAGGCCGAGCTCGAGCTCGAGCCGCCGCAGGCCGAGAGGGCGAGGGTGAGCAGCACGACCGCTCCCCCGATCAATGTCCGCATCGCAGTCCTCCTTTCCGCCGAGTCGTCTCGGCGCCGCCGCACGTGCCGATGATCACATGTCCGGATCGCGCGTGTCCAGTGGCCCGAGGCCCGACGATGAAGGATCGGCACGCGGGCGCCAACCGTGCCCGCCGGTGCGTGCGAGGGGTGCTGGCACCCCGGCCGGTCACGCGGAAGGGCGTCTGCAGTACTCGCTGACCTGTTCGGCGAACGTGTCGACGTCGATCGGCTTCTCGAGATAGGCGGAGAACCCACCGGCGAGCAACCGGGCACCTCCGTCGGGGTACCGCAGCGCCGTCAGCGCGACGACGGGGATGTGGGCCGTTCGTCGGTCCTTCCGGAGCGCATGTGCGACGTCCCCGCCCTCCATGTCCGGGAGACGCAGGTCGAGCAGGACGACGTCCGGCAGGCGCTCACACGCGAGCTCGACGGCCGCCCGCCCGCTCGCCGCCGCGATCGTCTCGAGCCCCGCGCGCCGTAGGAGCTCCCGCGCCAGCTTCCGGTTCCGCTCGTCGTCGTCGACGACGAGCACGAGAACGGCTGCCGGGGCAGGGACGGCGCCTTCCGGGCTTGGAGTATCCGACGTCATCGCCGTATCCTCACGCCGTGGCCATCCGGATCGTGCTCGCGGAGGACGAGTACCTCGTGCGAGAGGGTCTTCGCCGCCTGCTCGACACGCAGGGCGATCTCGAGGTCGTCTCGGTGTGCGGGGACCTCGCCTCGCTGCTCGACACGGTCGACGCCGAGCGGCCCGATGTCGTCGTCACCGACATCCGGATGCCGCCGGGGCACGCGGACGAGGGCATCCAGGCCGCCACACGTCTGCGCGCGACGAGCCCCGGTGTCGGCGTGGTCGTGCTCAGCCAGCACGCCGTTCCGACCTACGTGCTCGCACTTCTCGAGGGAGGGAGTGAGGGCCGCGCCTACCTCCTGAAGGAGCGCGTCAACGATCTCGACCAGCTCGTGACGGCGATCCGTGCGGTCGCCGACGGCGGCTCGGTGTTCGACCCGAAGGTCGTGGAGGCCCTGGTGGCGGGCAACGCTCGCAGCGAGAGCTCGCCGCTCAACGAGCTGACCCCTCGGGAGCGGGACGTGCTGCGGGAGATGGCGGAGGGGAAGAACAACGCGGCCATCGCGGACGCGCTCGTCCTGACCGAGAGGTCGGTCGAGAAGGTGATCCACTCGATCTTCCTGAAGCTCGGGCTGACCTGGGAACCGGCAGTCCACAAGCGCGTCAAGGCTGTCGTTCTCTACCTCGCCGAGAGCGGCTAGCGTCATCGATCGATCGGGAGCGAGCACGCCACGACGCACTCGCCCTGGTGAGATGACGTGATCGTCAGGTCGCCGCCGAGGGCGTCGACACGCTCCTGCAGACGGCTGAGGTCCGCGGACGACCCCATCTCGGCCCCCGTGATCTCGAACGTGAGGCCGCCGGCCCGGTCGTGCACCTCGATCGACGCCCGGGAGCCACCGCCTGAGCGAGCGAGCGTGTCGAGCCAGCACAGGTGGATCGTCATCACGGCCTCCGGTGCGTAGCTGCCGGTCGCGGTGACCTCGACCGCGGCAGGGACGCGCGCGGCCGTGGCGGCGGAGCGAAGGAGTGCGGCCAGGTCCCCTGCTTCGAGTGTCGGCGGGTGGATTCGCTGCGCGAGCCGCGCCGTCTCGTCGAGCGCGCCCTGGACGACACCGGCCATCTCCGCGAGGAGCGCCGGCAACGCGGCGGGATCCGAGCCCTCGGCTTGCCTGGCGAGCTGCAGGCTCACGGCGAGCGCGATCAGGTGCTGATGGAGGCCATCGTGAAGCTCACGCTCGACCGCGCGACGATCGGCGTCCGCGGCGAGGACGAGCCTCCGGCGCGAAGCACGGAGCTCCTCGAGCTCCGCACGCAGTCGGTCGAGCTCCCCGTGCGCATCGACTTCCGGTGCCCCCAGCGTGACCACCTCCCGCCGCCTTGCCTTCGGTAGTTGTCCGTCATCGCCGTGCCCGGCGTCAAGTGGGCCAGCATCCCTCGTCGACGGAGGCGAGCATGGCGCTCGTTCGCCTGCCGCCACCGTAGGCGCACCCGTCGCCGCTGCCTAGCGTCATTGGCACGCCGTGTCGCGTGTGCGACGAGCGGCGAACGTGATCCATCCAGAGAGGAGTGGGCGATGTTCAAGACGAACGGGCGGGGGGCGAAGGCGGCGTGGATCGCCGGGGTCACCACCCTGATGCTCGCCGCGGCTGCGGCGGTCGGCGTGGTCCCGTCGGCGGCGCAGGATCCGCCGGCCCCGATCGCTGCCGAGGCCTTGACCGCACGGTCGGTCTTCACCGACGAGATCCACATGAAGCTCAGGCTCAAGGAGGATCAGGGGGAGACGGCGGTCGTTCAGGTCGACGACCCGTCGCGCACGGTGGTCGTCCGGTACACGGTGCAGCCGGGCGCGCAGTTCCCCTGGCACAGCCACGCGGGCCCCGTGTTCGTGAACCTCATCTCGGGCGAGCTGACCTACATCGAGGCCGACACGTGCGTGGAGACGAGGTACACGTCCGGCCAGGCGTTCGTCGACCCCGGCCAGGGTCACGTCCACAGCGCGATCAACCGGGGAGCCACTCCAACGGTGTTCATCGCGACGTTCTATGCCGCACCCGCCGAGGGCGGCCTGCTGATCCCCGCGGAGCCGGGCGACTGCTGAGTGACAGAGGGCGGCGGGCCGCCGGCCGTGCCGGCCGGCCCGCCGCCGGGCGTGAAGGCGAAGAAGCGAAGCGGCTGATCCCAATCAGCTTGGCGAGGATGATGCGCCCGGCCTGAGGTCGAGCCCCCGGAGCAGTTGTGCGTTCAGGGCGACGACGATGGTCGAGAGGCTCATCAGCACCGCGCCGACGGCGGGCGGCAGGGTGAAGCCCCACGGCTTGAGGACCCCGGCGGCAAGCGGGATCGCGACGACGTTGTAGCCGGCCGCCCAGGCGAGGTTCTGCATCATCTTCCGGTAGCTCGCGCGCGAGAGCGTGACGACGCCGACCACACCGCGGGGATCGTCGGAGGCGAGGATCACGCCCGCGGACTCGATCGCGACATCGGTGCCGGCGCCGATCGCGATGCCGACGTCGGCGCGGGCGAGCGCGGGGGCGTCGTTGACCCCGTCGCCGACCATCGCGACTCTGTGCCCGCGTGCCTGTAGCTCGCGGACGTGGCGTTCCTTGTCCTCCGGGAGCACCTCGGCGAACACTTCGTCGATGCCGAGGTCGGTGGCGACGGCCTTGGCGACCTGCCGGGCGTCGCCCGTGATCATCGCGACCTCGATCCCGAGCTCGTGCAGCCGCTCGACCGCCTCTCGCGCCTCGGGGCGCACGCGATCCTCGAGCGCGAAAGCGCCGACGACGGCGCGATCGCGGACGAGATACAGGATGGACGCGCCGCGGCTTTGCCACTGCACCGTCTCCGGCCGGAGCTCGTCGGGCGCCTCGAGGTTGCGCTCGCGCAGCAGGGCCGGGCCGCCGACCGCGATGCGCGCGCCGTCCAGCGACGCCTCGACACCGCGGCCGCTCATCGCCCTGAAGTCGCGCGCGGAGGGGACGGCACCACGCTCGCGCGCTGCGGTCACGATCGCACGCGCGAGCGGATGCTCGCTCTCGGACGCGACCGCAGCGGCCTCCGCCAGGACCGTGTCGCGGTCGCGGCCGGCGATACCAGTGACCACGTGCTCGCCGCGCGTCAGCGTGCCGGTCTTGTCGAACAGGACGACGTCGACCAGGCGGCTGCGCTCGAGGCTGAGACGGTCCTTGACGAGGATTCCGCTGCGGGCCGCGAGCGAGGTCGAGATCGCGATCACGAGGGGAATCGCGAGCCCGAGCGCGTGGGGGCACGAGATCACGAGCACGCTGACGGCGCTGACGACACCGAAGTCCACGTCCCCCAGCACGGCCCACGCCACGAACGCGAC
>DASTKF010000350.1:0-2101 GCA_035716065.1 Gaiella sp. | reverse complement strand
GGAGACGCGGTCTCGTCGGCCGCCGCGCTCCAGTCGGCGATCGACGCGAAGAAGCCGGGCGACCGCGTGATCCTCGACTATCTCCGCGACGGAGCGCACCGCACCGTCACGGTGACCCTGGGCACGAGGCCGTCCTGACCGGTCCAAGAGGAGGAGCCACGATGAACGACGACACCGACGTGCGCCACGCGACCACACTTACGAGACGCGACTCGCTACTCGGGCTCGGAGGCATCGCGGCCGCCGCGATCGGCGCCGGCGGCGTCCTTGCGGCGCTCGAGGGCGACGACGCCGAAGCGGCCTCGAGCGGCCCTGCCGCGGTCGCGTCCGGGCTCGTCACCTGTGTCCTCACGCCGGAGATGACGGAAGGGCCCTACTACCTCGACGGAGACACGGTGCGCCGCGACATCCGCGAGGGACGGCCCGGCACGCGCCTCGACCTCGCGACCACCGTGGTCGACGTCTCGACCTGCAAGCCGATCAAGGGCGCGGCGGTCGACATCTGGCACTGCGACGCGGGTGGGACGTACTCCGGCTTCGCGCGGGAGGGGACCGACGGCGACACGTTCATGCGCGGGATCCAGTGGACGACGAAGACCGGGCTCGCGACGTTCGTCACGGTCTACCCGGGTTGGTACTCCGGCCGCACCGTCCACATCCACGTCCAGGTCTCCCTCGGCGGGAACGTGCTCCACACCGGGCAGCTCTTCTTCCCCGAGCAGCTCACGGACGCCGTGTACCGGCGGGCGCCGTACAACCGGCGCCCGAGCCGGGACACCCGGAACGCAACCGACTCGATCTTCCGGAACGGGGGCTCGAAGTCGATGCTCAAGCTCGCGCAGACGAAGACCGGCTACGCCGCGCGCATCACGATGGGCATCAGCCGCTCGTAGGCGGGGCGGCGCCACTGGCGGCGGCGCGGCGGAACCCTCCCCGCCGCGGCCGCCGCCGGTCCAGAGCGACGTCGTCCGCCGCAAGCGGTGCGAAGGCCCGGGAGGCGTCGCGGAGCGCGAGCGCGGGGGGACGCCGGCCGGCGAGTGCCGGCACGGCGAGCTCGAGGTCGAGCTCGGCTGAGCAACGGCGCAAGCCTACGAGGCGCGGTGGCGGAAGTCGGCGGTGCGCGACCCTAGACTCAGCGCATGGCCGAGGCGAGCGTCCCGGACGAGCCCTCGTGGGTCGCGCGCGCGGCCCGCTGGCCGCTCGGGCTCGTGCAGAACCTCCTCCGCGCCGTGCCCGCTGCGATCGACGGCTTCTTCCGTGACCGGCTCATGCAACACGCCGCGGGCATCGCCTACCGCGTCCTGTTCTCCCTCGTGCCCCTCGCGATCGTGCTCGTCTCGATCGTCGGGATCGTCCTGCGCGACGAGGCCCGAAGGCAGGAGGTGGTGGACGAGATCGTCAGCCACCTGCCGTTCACGGAGGAGGGGACGTCCTCCGTCGAGGAGGCGATCACGCATCTCGCGAGCCCGACGAGCGCGTTCGGGCTCGTGTCGCTCGTCGTCTTCTTCTGGGCGTCGTCAGGGATGATGGGCGCGGTGCGGACCGGGCTCGAGGCGGCGCTTCGCGTCGAGCCCGACCGCCGGCGGCCCGCCGCGCGCGCCAAGCTGGTCGATCTGCTCCTCGTCGCGGGGGCCGGCGCGCTCCTGCTCGCGATGATCGCCGTCACCGTCGTCGCGCAGGTCGTGACGCGCCTCGTGGGCGGCGCGGCCGAGGCGGTCGGGCTCGACGGCGGGCTGCTTCCCGAGCTGCTGCGCCTCGCCGTGCCGCTCGTGATCGCGACGATCGTCGTGATGCTGCTCTACCGGTTCGTGCCCGCTCGGCGCCTGCGCTTCGGCGATGCCGTCGCCGGTGGGATCGTGACGGGGATCCTCCTGCTCGCCATCTCGGCGGCGTCCGCGTTCGTCTACGACCAGGTCGCCGGCCTCTCCGTCGTCTACGGGTCCATCACCGCGCTGCTGGTGTTCCTGTACTCCGTGTACCTGTACGCCTCTGCCCTGCTCTTCGGCGCGGAGGTCGCGGCCGCCTGGTCGGCGCCTCCGGGGACGGGCCCGGCGGTGCCGATCCGCCGGCAGGTGCGCGACGCCGTGCTCGGGCTGTTCGT
>DASTKF010000349.1:0-3920 GCA_035716065.1 Gaiella sp. | reverse complement strand
CGACGCGGTCACGATCTTCTGGATCGTCATCTCGTTCTTCGTCAGCGTCCCCGTCTTGTCCGAGCAGATCACCGACGCCGATCCGAGCGTCTCGACCGACGACAGGCGCTTCACGATCGCCCGGCGGCGGGCCATCCGCTGTACGCCGAGCGCCAAGACCACCGAGAGAACGGCCGGGAGCCCCTCCGGCACGGCGGCGACGGCGAGCGACACCCCGATGAGGAGCACATCGACGAGGTCGGACGCCGAGTCGACGTCCGCGGTCACGAGGATCGCGACGACGACGACGGACGTGATCGCGACGACCGCGATGCCGAGCATGCGGCCGATGCGTGCCACCTCGGCCTGGAGCGGCGTTCGCTGTTCCTCCGTCGTGCCGAGGAGGCGGGCGATGTTCCCCATCTCGGTCGCCATGCCCGTGGCCGTGACGACCGCACGGCCGCGCCCGCGTGTCACCGCGGTCCCGTCGAACACCATGTTCAACCTGTCGCCCAGCGCGGCCGGCGCGCCGAGCTTGGCGGTCTCCTTCGCCACGACCATGCTCTCGCCGGTCAGCGCCGCTTCCGCGACGGTGAGCGACGCCACCTCGACGAGACGCGCGTCGGCGCTCACCGCATCGCCCTCGTCGAGCAGCACGAGGTCGCCGGGAACGAGGTCGGCAGCGGGGATCCGCTGCGCTCGCCCGTCGCGCACAACGCCCGCCGTTGCGGCGGCCATGCGCTGGAGCGCAGCGACCGCCTGCTCGGCCCGTGCCTCCTGGACGAAGCCGAGCAGGCTGTTGAGAACGACGATCACCGCGATCACGATCGCCTCGTACGGGACGCCCTCGGCGCCGTCCGCGAACCAGGCGACCACCGAGATCGCGGCGGCGGCGAGCAGGAGATAGATCAGCGGGTCCTCAACGTGCGCAAGGAGCTTCCGCCATGCGGGGGCCCGCTCCGGTGGGTCGAGCACGTTGGCGCCGAAACGCGCGAGACGGGCGGCGGCCTCGTCAGAGTCGAGGCCGCGCTCGAGGTCGCTCCCAAGGCCCGCGGCAACATCCGCGGCGTCCCGATGCCAGGGCTCGGTGCCGGACGGGACGCTCAGAGCTCGAGCGCGGCGACGGCCCGCGGGAACTGGTCCTCGCGCACGTACACGAGGTACCCGAACGCGCCGCGGCCGTCGGTCACTCCGGTCGACGCGTAGATGTCGATCTTGGCGTCCACGAGGCGCGCGTGCACGCTTGCCAGGGCGCCGAGCTCGTCGTCTCCCTGGACGAGGAGGGCATGGTACGGGCCGTCGAGCGGGAGGCCGATTGCCCGCGCCTCGGCGGTCAGCCGGTTCGGGTGATCGGGGAACAGCGCGAACTGCGCAAGCGTCGGGCCGCTCGGCACGGCCGTGAACGCGAGGAGGCTGACGCCACGCTCCGCGAGCTGGGCGAGCACCCGGGACGCGGCGCCGAGCTCGTCCCGGACGTTCGCGTAGTAGTACTCGACGGGGCGAATCGTGAACGCCGTGCGGGCTCACCTCCCGTGGCCACCCTATAGCCCTGTCGCGCGAGGCGGCAACCGGCGCGGTCCTCTTGCATCGACCGGGCGGCCGGGCCATGCTTGCGCGCATGCCCACGGCGCGCCCGATCGTCTTCCTGAGCGACTTCGGCCTCGGGAACGAGTGGGTGGGCCTGTGCCACGCGGTGATGAGCGGGATCGCCCCACAGTGCCCGATCGTCGATCTCTCGCATCTCGTGCGACCGCTCGAGGTGACCTCGGGCGCGATCCTCCTCGCCGACGCCATGCCCTACGTCCACGAGACATCCGTCGTCCTCGCCGTCGTCGACCCGAACGTCGGCAAGGACCGCGAGGTCGCGATCGAGACCGAGAGCGGCCGGCATCTGGTCGGGCCGGACAATGGCCTGCTCTCGCTCGCCTGGGACGCGGCCGGCGGGATCCGCTCCGCGGTCGAGCTCACCTCGGCCGCCGTCGTCCGGCGGCCGCACGCCGAGTCCTTTCGTGCGCCGGACACGCTGTGCCCCGCGGCTGCCTCACTGGCCTCGGGCATGCCGATCGAGCAGCTCGGGACGCCTCTCGACCCGACGACGCTCGCCGTCGTCGTGATGGCCGAGCCCGAGATCGAGCCGGGCAAGATCACCTGTGAGGTGATCGACTTCAACCGCTTCGGCAACGTCCACCTCAACGTCCGGCCGGCCGACCTCGACGCTGCGGGGCTCGACGCGGAGGCGATGCTCTCGATCGAGGCCGTCTCCGGCTCGGCTGCCGCGAAACGGGGCAACACCTATGCGGACTTCGCGGCGGGCGAGTACGGAGTGCTGGTCGACCCACGCGGCTGGCTCACCATCGTCCGGGGGAATCCGGCGAGCGCGCTCGACGGGCTAGGTCTGTCGATCGCCGCTCCCGTCTGGATCACCCGCTGCGCCGGATAGCGGCCGGCTACCGCGCGACCCACGAGCCGAGATCGGCGAACATCAGCTCGTAGTCCGATACGTCCTCGACCCGGACGTCGACGGTGGACGTGATCCGGTCGCGGAACTCCGCGCGGGCCGCGAGATGCGCGTCGGCGAGCTCTCGGCTCTCCCAGAACGTGACCACGAGCGTCCGTCCGAGCCTCTCGTCCGAGAGCATCAGCAGCCCGTTGAACCCATCGATCTCGCGCAGCCAGGGGAGCATCTCCTCCCCTGCGATCCGTGCGACCTCGAGCGGCTGATCCGGCGCTCCCAGCGTCGTCGTGACGGTCACGTGCATCCGTCCTGTATACCGCGTCGCGCGGCCGGCCCGCTGGTGTCAGGCCGCCGCGTCGTCGCCGAGGATCCGGTCGAGGCCGCGGGTCAGGCCGACGAGCCCGGGGACGGCGCGGATCGCGAGCAACGTGCCCGCGACGTACGGATCCGGGGTCGGGCCCGCGTCGTGGCGGAGCGTGAGGCGCTCGCCGCCGCTCGCGAACACGACCTCGGTGGAGACGACGAAGCCCGGCAGCCGGAGCGAGTGCACCTGCGTGCCCGCGACGCTCGCGCCTCGCGCCTCCCGCGCGCCGAGCACGTCCTCGACGGGGACCCGCAGGACTGGTCGTCGCACCGTCGCGAGGCGCTCCGCGAGCTCGCGCGCGGTGCCGCTCGGGGCATCCTCCTTGCCGGCGCTCGCGTAGTCGATCACCTCCCACGTGTCGAAGTGCCGGGCGGCCTCGGTCGCGAAGCGGAGGACGAGCGCGGCGGAGAGGGAGAAGTTCCCCGCTGCCAGGACGCCGACGCCCCGCTCTCGCGCACGAGCGTCGATCGCGTCGTAGTCCTCGGCGCCGAGGCCGCTCGAGCCGACGACGACGCCCACGCCTCGCTCGAGAGCCGCGCGCACGTTCGGGCCGACCGCCGAGGCATGCGTGAAGTCGACGAGGACGTCCGTGTCGACGGCGTCCAGCGCGTCCGCGACCGTGGAGAAGTGAGCCCGATCTGTCCGCGCAACGCCTGCGACGAGCTCGAGGTCGTCGGCGGATCGAACCGCGTCGGCGATCGGGCTGCCGGTCCAGCCGGTGATACCGGCGACGCAGACGCGGATCACGAGCGGTACGGGTCCTTCGGCGACCGGTCGCCCGAGAGCGAATCCCGCGAGCGGGCGACGAGCCGCTCGATCGCATCGGCCAGATGCTCTTCCGCGATGTTGTAGTCGCCGCGCTCGACCCGCAGCTTGTGCGCCTCGAGCAGGACGTCTGCGTGCGTGTGGCCGTGCGGCGGCTCGAAGCGGTACGACGCGAGCTCGATCAGCAGCCCGAGCGGGTCGTCGAAGTAGATCGAGTCCATGAAGCCGCGGTCCTTGACGCCGGAGTGGCGGACGCCACGCTCGTCGAGCCGCTCGACGACCTGGCGGAAGGTCGCCTGTGAGAGCGAGAAGGCGAGGTGGTGCACCGTGCCGGGGTCGCGCGAGAGCCGCTCGGGG
>DASTKF010000348.1:0-17322 GCA_035716065.1 Gaiella sp. | reverse complement strand
GGCGCCGCACGTCGGGGAGCGCACGCAGGGCGTCGGGATTGTTGCGGTCGTCTGGCCAGCGCGTCCAGATGCTCTCCTCGTTGACGATGAGCGTCTCCTTGTAGACCCGCCCGAACACGCTCGCGCCCAGGCGACCGTTGCCGACCGGGAGCGCTGCGAGCCACCGTGGCGCCGGCGTCCGATACCAGAGACGGAGATCCCGCTCGGTCATCCGGTGGCGAAGTGGAGCAGACCCGGCTCGCGCATCACGGCGGCGATCTCGCGGGGATCGAGGGGAACGTGCCCGGTCAGGTTCTCGATCCCGTCCTCCGTCACGACCACGGTGTCCTCGCACCTGATGTAGAGGTGCTCATCGGGCACCCAGAGCATCGGGTCGACCGAGAAGACGTGGCCGGGCACGAGCGGCCGGCCGCGGTACTCGCCGACGTCGTGGACGGACATCCCGACCGGGTGGGAGAGGTGGAACGGAAACTCGATCGCCTCTTTCGCTGCCTGCTCGTACTCCGGCTTCGAGAACGCGGTCTCGGCCAGCACGGTGCGCATCACGGCGGCCGCGCCGGCGAGGACGTCCTCGCTCGTCACGCCGGGACGGATCCGCGCGAGCAACTCCCGGTGGTAGCGGACGATGAAGCCGTACAGCTCGAGCTGCCACGGTTCCCAACGGCCGCCGACGGGCCACATCCGTCCGATGTCGCTCGTGTAGTACCGGTAGTCCGGCGCTGCGTCCATGAGCACGAGCTGGCCGTCCTCGAGCGGTGCGCTCTTCGCGCCGTAGTGACCGAACCAGATGTTCGATCCTGCGGCCACGATCGGCTCGTACGCGGCTCCGAACGACCCGCCGCGCAGGAACACGAACTCCGCGACCGCTGCGAGCTCGTACTCCATCACGCCTGCCGCCGACGAGCGCATCGCCTCGAGGACAGCGGCGCCGGTGAGTCGCCCGGCCTCACGCAGCACGTCGATCTCCACGGCGCTCTTCACGCAGCGGAGCTCGTCGAGGGACGGGCTCGCATCGCGGACGTCCAGGGTCGGGAACTGTCCGCGCAGTGCTTCGACGAACGCCGCCTGACGGGACGTCGCTACGGCGAACGGGTCGGTGAGCGCCTCGGCGCCCGCTTCGAGATACCCGTCGCGCGACCCCAGTCGGCCCTCGGCCGGGGCGAGCGGCGTGAACACGACCGGCGTGAGGCGCCGCTTGATGCGGCGACCGAGGCTGGCCGGCAGCTCGTCGAGTGGACGCACCTCGTCGGCCCCGGTGAGCGCGAGAACTGCTTCCGGCAGGTCGGCGCTCAACCGCGGGCCGGCCTGTCGCTCGGCGGCCTCGTTGCGGCGCGGGAGGTAGACCACCGTGCGACCGTCGCGGACGTCGAGCTCGAGATAGGCATTCGGGACTTCCAGCCCGGAGAGGTAGTAGAAGTCGTTGTCCTGCCGGAAGGTCGTCAGCGACGGTGGCGCGCCGCGGACGAGAACGAGCGCCGGGCCGTACGGGTCTTCGCCCGGAGGCGCCCACCAGGCGTTGCGTGATTCCCCCTGCGCGTCCGGCGCGCCGGCCCGCAGGAGCGCGCAAAGCCTTCCGCGCCGTTCGCGGAGCTCGGCTGCCGGTGGAGTCCGTGGAGGTGTGGCGGCGTTCGGAATACGTAACCCAGAGGAAAATCTCTTTGGCGCGAGAGTATACTCTCGGGAGCACTGCTGTCAGTCCCAGTGAACGCTCTCGCCGGAGGAGAGATGGCCGACGGTCGATACGCGATGCTCGAGGCGCCGAAGAGGTTTGCGATCGGTCGCGGCGAGGTGGCTCCCCCGGGCGAGGGGGAGGTGAGGCTGCGCGTCCACGACGTCGGCGTCTGCGGCTCCGATCTCAAGATGTGGGCCGGGACGCACGCGTTCCTGCGGCCTCCACTGCTGATCGGACACGAGGTGTACGGGACGATCGAGGAGCTCGGCAGCGGGATGGTCGACGGCGTGACCGAGGGCACGGAGGTCGTCGTGTTCCCGCCTGTCGGCTGCGGCGCCTGTTTCCACTGTCGCTCCGGGCGGCCACAGTTGTGCGCCGAGATGCGTTTCGTGGGCGGTCAGATCCCGGGTGGCCTCGCGGACCACCTCGTCGTACCGGAGGCGAACGTCATCGTCGTGCCCGACGCCGTCCCGCGTCACGAGCGTGTCCTCGTCGAGCCGCTGGCGGTCGGCGTCCATGCGGTCAGGCGCAGCGCGCTCGAACCGAGCGAGCTCGTGGTGGTCGTGGGCGCAGGCGCGATCGGCCTCTTCACCGCGCTCGCCGCACGCGAGCGCGGTGCCGGCAAGGTCCTGGTCGCAGAGCTGTCCCCCGCGCGTCGCGCCCGCGCCGAGACGCTCGGGCTCGAGACGTTCGACCCGTCGGTGGTCAGCGTCGAGGACGCCGTCGCCGAGCAGCTCCGCCGCGAGGGCGCTGATGTCGTCTTCGAGTGTGTGGGGTCGGAGGAGACCATTCGAACTGCCCTTGCGAGCACGCGCAATGGCGGTCGAGCGGTCGCAGTCGGGAACGCGCCCGCGCGCGTCACGATCGACGGTCTCGCGCTCCAGCGAGGCGAGCGGGCGCTCGTCGGCGTCCTTATGTACGACCGCGGCGACCTCCTCGAGGGGATCGAGCTCCTCGCACGTGGACTCCTCGCGGCGCTGCCGGAGAGCGACGCCGTGCAGGTCTTCGAGCTCGAGCAGGTCGGAGAGGCGTTCGCGGCCGCCAAGGAGGGGACGCTCGAGGCGGTCCGCGCCGTCGTGCGCCCGTGAGCGACCTGCGCGACGTCCTCCGTGGCGCGACCTTCTACGACGTCTCCCCGCTCATCGACGACCGGGCGCCGGTCTTTCCCGGCCATCCGCCCGTCGAGATCGAGGCCGACGCGCGCACGCACGAGCGCGACGGCTACTTCCTTCAGCGGCTAGCGTTCGGCGAGCACGTCGGCTCACACGTGGACGCGCCCGCACATGCCGTCGCCGCCCTCGCGGACCGCACGATCGACAGCTTTCCCGTCGAACGGTTCGTGGCGCCGTACGTGAAGTACGACCTCTCGACGCACGCCCTGCGGCCCGGCGACCTCGTATCGGGCGCCACGCTCCGCGAGGTGGAAGCGCGCGACGGGTTCCGGCCGCAGCCGGGGGACGTCGCGATCGTGGAGTACGGCTGGGACGCGCACCTCCGCCAGGACAGCGATGATCCGGCCGAGCGCGAGTGGTGGATCCGGAACGCGCCGGGCCTCGCTGCCGATGCGTGCCTGCACCTGGTGGCAGCCGGTGTGACCGGGGTGGCGTCGGACACGGCGACATGCGACACCGCCGTCGTCGACGGCGTGATCACGTCGGACGTCGGGCACACACGCCACTTCCTGCCCAACGAGATACTGCTGTTCGAGGGCTTGGTCGGCCTAGGTCGTGCGCCGTGCCGTGGTGTCTTCATCGGCCTGCCTCTGCGCATCCGCGGCGGCTCCGGCTCACCTATCCGCGCTGTGCTGGTGTGCTAGCCGTGGAGACAGCTGGCTTCGGGGTGCCCGGCGGGAATGTCCGGCTGGCGGTCGTGGCCGGAGAGCGTGCCCTCCTCGTGCCGGAGGAGACGCACGGATTCGAGGGACCGCTCGTCGATCTCGACGGCTTGCGCGTCCGTTGCTGCCGCCCCACACCGCTGGCCGCCGCGCGCATCCGGGAGCTCGTGCCCGCCCTCCGCCCGCGGCCGCTCGGTGCGCACGGTTCGTCGTTCGGATTCGGTGACCGGGTCGGACTGGCCACTCCCGGCCACGTGCGCGCTCTCCGCGCGTCCGGCTCGCAGCTTGCTCCCGTCCTCGCTCAGCAGTCCGCTCGGGAGCTGGAGCGCACGGGCCGCTCGTTTACCGAAGTGCTCGACGGGGCAACCTGGGGCGCGCTCGAGTCGGGCTGGACGTCGGGGTACGGCGCCGATGCTGATCATCTCCGCAGCGAGACAGACGTCTCGGCCGCCGTCGCGGCGGGATTCACGATGCTGACCCTCGACCCCAGTGACCACGTCGACCACACCGCGGCCACCATCCACGGAGTCGCGCTCGAGGAGCGCGTGAGCGCCTTGCCCTGGCAGGCTCTGGAGGACGACTGGCCGGCGATGCGGCGCAGGCACGCCCGTCTGGGAAGCGACCTCGAGATCGCGCGCGCCGCCGCCGTGTTCGGCCGCGCGCTCGTGCAGGTCGCCTCGCTTGCACGGGTGGCGGAGGCGTCGGCGAATGAGCCAGACCTCGATCTCGAGGTGTCCGTCGACGAAACCACCCGGCCGACGACAGCCCTCGAGCACGCCTTCCTCGCCGTCGAGCTCCGTCGGCTTGGCGTTCGCTTCACGGGCCTTGCCCCGCGCTTCCCCGGCGAGTGGGAGAAGGGTGTCGAGCTGCGCGGCGGCCGCGAAGCCGTCTCCGACGCGCTCGCCACACACGCGCGGGTGGCGCGCGAGCACGGGGGCTATCGTGTCAGCGTCCACTCGGGCTCCGACAAGTTCTCGGTCTACCCGCTGCTCGCCGCCCACCAGGCGTCCGCGTGGCACGTGAAGACGTCGGGCACGTCGTACCTCGAGGCCCTCCGGGTCGTCGCCGCGGTCGAGCCGGAGCTCTTCCGAGACGTATTGCGGGTCGCCGAGGCGCATTTCGGCGAGGACAGGCACACCTATGCGGTCGGGCGCACCGCGGGCGTGCCTGAGCCGACCTCGGTCGCAGACGCCGAGCTGTCGGCGCTCCTCGACGACGACGATGCGCGCCAGTGCCTGCATGTGACATTCGGAAGCGTTCTCTCGGACGCGGCGCTCGCAGCGGCGCTTCGTCAGGCGTTGGTCGCAGCGGACGACGCCTACGCGAACGCCCTCGTCGCGCACTTTCGCCGTCATCTCGAGCCGCTGCGGCGCCTCCGATGAACGATCTCTTCGCACTCGACGGGCGCGTGGCCGTCGTCACCGGCGGGACGGGCGCGATCGGCAGCACGCTCGCCGCCGGGCTCGCGCGCGCGCGAGCCCGCGTTGTCGTCCTGGCGCGCAGCGTCGAGGGGATGCCGTCCCTCGACGACGCGGGCGATGCGCCCGCCGGTGTCGCGGCGGACGTGCTCGACCTCGGGTCGCTCGAGTCCGCCCGGCAGGAGATCGTGGCGCGCCTCGGCGCCGTGCACCTGCTCGTCAACTGCGCCGGCGGCAACGTCTCGGAGGCAACCGTGCCCCCGGAAGCGAGCCCGCTGGGGATCCCGCCCGAAGCACTCCGACAGGTCGTTGACCTCAACCTGCTCGGCACGGTGCTCCCCATCCACGTCTTCGGTGACGCGATGCCGCGTGGGGGCTCGATCGTCAACGTCTCCTCGATGGCCGCCGCCCGTGCTCTGACGCGGGTCGGCGGCTACGGCGCCGCGAAGGCGGCGGTCGAGAGCTATACGAGATGGCTTGCGGTGGAGCTCGCCCGACGGGGCACGGAGATACGCGTGAATGCGATCGCTCCGGGATTCGTGATCGGAAGGCAGAACCGCGCGCTCCTCGTTCGCGACGCCGGCGGCCTCACCCCGCGCGGTGCCACCGTGATCGAGCACACGCCGATGGGCCGCTTCGGCGACCCCGAAGACCTCGTCGGGACGGTGGTGTGGCTTGCCTCCGACGGCGCCTCGTTCGTGACGGGTGCCGTGATCCCGGTGGACGGCGGCTTCAGCGCGTTCGCCGGCGTCTGACTACGCGGACACGCTGAAGAGCGGCTCTCCCAGCAGCTCGACGTCGACCTCGACACCGAGCCCCGGTCGGTCGGGTGCCGCGCCGTAACCCGCCTGCGACCGCGGCTCGTGCCCCGCGACGTGCTCGTTCGTCCAGTCGTTCATGAACGAGACGGTGAAGAGCGTCTCCGGAGGGGTGCTCGCCGCGAGGTGGGAGACGGCCGCAGTGACGAGATCGCCACCCCAGGCGTCCTCGATCGTCACGCGGAGGCCCAGCGCGACCGCGAGGTCGCGCATCAGCTTCGCCGGGGTGAGCCCGCCCACCTTCGAGATCTTGAGATTGAAGGCCTCGAGCGCTTTCGCCTCGTACGCGCGCAAGAGCGAGTGCACGTCGCGAATGCATTCGTCGAGCACCATCGGCAGCGTCGTCCGCTCGCGGACGATCAGGCATTCCTCGAGCGTGGCGCACGGCTGCTCGAAGAACACGCGCTCCAGTCCCTCGATCGCGCGAGCGGCGACGACCGCGTCCTGGACACGCCAACCGCCGTTCGCGTCGGCGACGATGACATCCTCGGGCCCTGTCGCCGCAACCACCGTGCGCGTCCGTTCGGCGTCCTGGTAGGGATCGTCGCCGATCTTCAGCTGGAAGCGGTGGATGCCCTCGGCGCGCCGCTCCCGGACGTACGCGGCCATCTCCTCGGCGGGACCGAGCGGGACGGCGAAGTAGAGCGGGAACGTCTCGGCGAGCCGGCCGCCGAGGAGATCGCAGACCGGGGCTCCGAGCGATCGCCCGAGCGCGTCCCAACACGCGGTGTCGAGCGCGCCCTTCGCGTAGCCGTGCCCCATCAGTGCCCGGTCCATTGCCGCGTTCAGCGCGCCCGTCCCGGCGATGGGCAGGCCGAGGACGGCAGGAGCGAGCTCGCGCAGCGCCGCGCGCGCACCCGAGCCGTGTGCCGGCAGATACGCGGGGCCGAGCGGGCAGACCTCGCCGAAGCCCTCCACTCCGTCATCGGTCGTGACCCGGACGACGGTGCTCGGCAGCGTCTCGATCACCCGGTTGCCGGACATGACGTACCTGCCGTGGACATAGGTCAGGTCGTATCCGTAGAGGTCGACCTGCCGGATCCGTGGTGCCGTCACGTCGCCGCCGTGGCGGCGTCCGTCGGCGCCAGGAGGTAGTCCCAGTGGTGCAGGTGGTCGTGGAGCGCCGTCAGCGCGGCCTCGACGTCTCGCTTCTCGATCGCGTCGAGGATGAGGGCGTGCTCGACGAGGATGTCCTTGAGGTGCTCCGGCGGCTGCCTGCGCCCGAGCCGCATGAGACGCGCGAACCCGCGCATCTGCTCGAGGAGCTGCGCCACGATCGGCAAGTTGGCACCGCTCGCGATCTGGACGTGAAACTCCTCGTCGAGGACCAGGAACGCCTCCTCGTCGTTGGCCTCGACCGCTCGGCGCTGGCGCAAGAGGTTGAGCTGCAGTTGGTCGATCTGGTCGAGGCTCATCACCCGGCACGCCGTCTCGACGGCGATCTCCTCGAGCGCCTCGCGCACACGGAGCACCTCGTTGCGGTGGTCGGCCGAGAAGCCGCGCACGACGAGCTGTCGGCGCGGCCCCGTCTCGAGGAGGCCCTCCGTGCGCAGGAGCTGGAGCGCCTCGCGCACCGGGGTCTTCGAGATGCCGAGCTGGTCTGCGAGCCGGGTCTCCGCGATCACGGTGCCCACGGGGAGCTCGCCTCGGAGAATGCTCGCACGCACGTGCTCGTAGGCCATGGCCGTGAGGCTCTGGCCCTTCTCCCTGCCCTGCGAGACGCTCACGCCTGAGTCTCTTCGGAGTCGGTGTGACGACGCGCGGGACGGCATTCTCCTGGTGGGGAAACGTATCTCCCGCGTCGGGCGAACCCGCTCATGCGTGCTCCATTCCGCGTGGCATGAGCCCCTCCACGGCAAGGTCGTGCCACAGGTCGTCGGGCAGCTCGAGGTCGAATGCGGCAACGGCCTCCTGCAGCTCCTCAACGGACCTGACGCCGACGAGCACGCAGTCGACGGCCCGATGGCGGAGCGGGAACTGGAGCGCGGCTGCGGCGAGCGGCACGCCGTGCCGCCGGCACACCTCGGCCAGGCATACCGCACGGTTCGCAACGTGCGGCGGCGCCGGGGCGTAGTCATACGTCACGTCGCGTGCGCCGGGGCGCGCGAGGATCCCACTGTTGAGGACACCGCCGACGACGACGCCGACGCCGCGTTCGAGGCAGAGCGGCAGCAGGTCGGCTGCTGCCGAGCCATCGAGCAACGTCAGCCGTCCTGCCACGAGGACACAGTCGAGGCTCGTCTCGCGCACCGCTCGGGTGAGCGGGGCGACTGCGTTCATGCCGAACCCAAAGGCACGGATAAGCCCTTCCTCTCGAAGTCGCTCGAGTGCGGCGGCGGTGACCGTCATAGCCTCGTCCAGGTGGTCGTCGGGGTCGTGGACGTACACGATGTCGACGGCTTCGAGCCGGAGCCGTGCGAGGCTCTCCTCGAGCGAGCGTCTGACACCGTCGTAGCCGTAGTCGAGAATGGTCACCGTCCCTTCGGCCTCGGGCCACAGTCTCGGGTCGGGTGGCTCGGCGCCGGCGGTGCCCACCGGCCGGACGAGCCTCCCGACCTTTGTCGACAGCACGAACGAGTCGCGCTGGACCGACCCGAGAGCGGCGCCGAGACGACGCTCCGCGAGACCGCGGCCGTACAGCGGGGCCGTGTCGACGTAACGGAGGCCGGCGTCGAGCGCGGCGCGTGCGACGGCCGTCGCGGTGCTGGCGGCCACGGCCCCGAACAGGCCGCCGAGCGGCGAGGAGCCCAGGCCCATGCGCGTCACGGGCACACCGCCGGGGCCGAGGCGCACGATCTCGGCGTGGCGCGCCACCGCGTTCAGCTGACCGCTCACGCCGCCGACCGGGGGATCGACGCGATGAGGCGCTCGGTGTACGGATGCTCGGGCCGGTCGAGCACCCGGTCGACCGGGCCTTCCTCGACGACGAGGCCGCGATGGAGCACGTATACGCGGTCGACGACCTGTCGCACGACGGCGAGGTCGTGCGTGATGAACAGGTACGCGAGCCCGAACTCCTCGCGCAGCGCGCGGAACAAGTTCAGGATCTGTGCCTGAACCGAGACGTCGAGCGCCGACACGGGCTCGTCGCAGACGATCAGCTTCGGCTCGACCGCGAGCGTGCGCGCGATCGCGACTCGCTGTCGCTCGCCCCCCGACAACGCAGCGGGACGGCGCCGCACATAGCCGAGCGGCAGGCCGACACGGGCGAGGAGCTCGTCCACGCGCGCGTCGGCGCGATCGCGGGGGTAGCCGTTGACGCGGAGTACCTCCCTGAGCGCCGCCCCGACCGTTTGCGTCGGGTCGAGTGTCGAGTACGGATCCTGGAAGACGATCTGCACCGAGCGCCGGAGCTTCCCGCGATCCTCGCCGGAGAGCTTCGCGTAGTCGCTCGCATCCACACCGCCGACCGTGATCGACCCGCCGGTCGGCGTCTCGAGCCCGACGAGGCAGCGGCCCAGAGTCGTCTTCCCCGAGCCCGACTCTCCGACGATGCCGACCGCCTCGCCCTCTGCAATCGAGAGCGAGATGTCGGCGATGGCCGGAGTGCGCGCGTCGGGGAAGACCTTGCGCAGGTTGGAGATCGAGACGAACGGCAGGACCGCGTGCTCGACGGGTTCCGGAGGCTCGGCTACCGAGCGGACCTCATGGCGGACCACGTCCATCTCGCCCCGGATCTCGGCGATCCGCAGACACGCCGAGAACCGGTCGGGCTCCACCTCCACGAGTGACGGTCGCGCGGCGACGCAATCGGCTTCCATCCAACGGCAACGGCTCGCGAAGGTGCACTGTCCGGCCACCTCGTCGGGAGCGGGGACGGAGCCTTCGACCCCGAGAAGCGCCTGCTGGCGGAACTCGGTCGCCGGTTCGGAGAGAAGGAGCCCGAGCGAGTAGGGGTGGAGCGGCTCCCGCTCGATCGCGTCGGCGTCCCCCACCTCCACCAGCGAGCCGGCGTAGAAGACGTAGACGCGGTCGGCGACGGAGAACGCGACCCGGAGGTCGTGCGTGATCATGATGAGGCCCATTCCCCGGGCGTGCTGCACCGACTTCAGAAGCTCCAGGATCTCGGCCTGGGTCGTCACGTCGAGGGCGGTCGAAGGCTCGTCGGCGATCAGGAGCTCCGGATCTCCTGCGAGCGCCGCCGCCAGAGCGACGCGCTGCCGCATCCCACCTGACAGCTGGAACGGGTACCGATCCGCCGCCGCTGGATCGTGGATCCCGACCTCGGCGAGTCGCCGACGCGCCTCGTCCTTGGCGGCCGTTCGACCGAGCTTGGGGCCGCTGCGATTCCGCAGCACCTCCTCGATGTGCTTCGAGCATCGCATCACCGGGTTCAGCATCGTGAACGGGTCCTGGAAGATCATCGAGATCCGGTTGCCGCGCAGCCGTGCGGCCTCGCGTCCCCGCAGGCTCAGCACGTCGTTGCCGTCCAGGCGCACCTCGCCGTCCGTCACGCCGACGCCGGTCGGCAGGAGCCGGATCATCGCGCGGGCCGTCAGCGTCTTGCCGCTACCGGACTCTCCGACGATCGCGATGGTCTCGCCACGATCGAGGTCGAGCTCCACGCCGTCCACGAGCGTCCGCGGCTCGGCTCCCGCGACGTACGCGACCCGTAGGCCGCGGACGGCGAGAAGCTGCTCGCTCGCGGCCACGTCAGCGGCCCGTTCTGCCGCTGAACGAGAACCGGTCGTAGATCCAGTCGCCGATCACCGTCACGGCCGTGGCGAACAGCACGATCGCGAGACCAGGGGCCATGACGCCGGCCGGGTTCGTGAACAGGAGCGCCTGGTTCTCGGCGAGCATGCGTCCCCACTCGGGCACACCCGGTGACGTGCCCAGGCCGAGGTAGGAGAGGCTCGAGAGCGCGACGAGCGCAAGCGCGAAGTCCAGCGCGGCGCTCGCGAACACGATCGGAGAGATGTTGCGCCAGATGTGGAAGTACATGATCCGATGGCGCGGCACTCCGAGCGTGCGCGCCGCCTCCACGTACGGCAGAGCCC
The DNA here is from genome assembly GCA_035716065.1 of Gaiella sp. GTDB lineage: Bacteria > Actinomycetota > Thermoleophilia > Gaiellales > Gaiellaceae > Gaiella. The sequence goes on along the minus strand of DASTKF010000348.1, from coordinate 6,580 downwards.
GCTGCTCCAGTGAGGCGCCGCGGATGATGCGGACGCTGCCCGCGAAGTTCAGCAGGCTGAGCACGAGGACGGCCATCCAGTAGCCGCCGCCCGCCACGCCGACGATCACGATCGCGATCAGAAGACCCGGGAGCGCGAACATGAAGTCCACGAACCGCTGGATCAGCATGTCGACCGAGCCGCCCATGTAACCCGAGAGGATCCCCAGCGAGCTTGCGAGGACGACGCCGGTGAGCGCCACGATGAATGGGCCGGTGATCGCCGACGGCGCGCCCGCGATGATCCGCGAGAAGATGTCGCGGCCCAGCTGGTCGGTGCCGAGCCAGTGCTCCGAGGATGGCGATGCGCTCGTGTTGAGGAGGTCCTGCTCGTTCGGGTCGTGGGGCATGATCCAGCGCCAGAAGAGCGCCATGAAGATCACGAGGCCGACGATCAACCAGGAGGTGACGAGGAAGAACGACGGCATCCGATGGAAGCCGCTCCGCCGCAGGATCGAGCGGCGGGGCGACGCCGTGGCGATCGCGGACATCTAGCTCGTCGCCTTCCCGAAGCCGACCCGCGGGTCGATGAACGCATAGACGATGTCCACGGCGATGTTGATCAGGATGATCCAGACGGCGATGAAGAGAAGCAGTCCCTGGATCATCGGGAAGTCGCCGTCGATCACCGAGTTGACGAGCAACGTCCCGAGCCCCGGCAGCGAGAAGACGGTCTCGACGAGCACCGATCCCGTCAGCAGCCCAGTCAGGAGCAGGCCGGCGGCGGTGACCACGGGGATCAGCGCGTTCCGCAGGGCATAGCGCACCGTCACGTGAACGCTGCCGAGACCGCGTGCCCGCGCAAAGGCGATGTAGTCCTGCTCGAACTGCTCCAGCATCGCCGCGCGGGTGAGACGCATCTCGAGACCCATCCCGTGCAGGCCGAGCACGAGCGCGGGAAGCGCGAGATGGTGCACGCGGCCGAACACCCAGCTACCCGGGCCGTAGAGGGGGAACCAGCCCGCCTTGAATCCGAGGAAGTAGAGCGCGAACAGCGCCAGCGCGAACGCGGGCGTACTCATGAACAACACGCTCACCGTGACGAGCAACCGGTCGAGCAGGCGGCCGCGGTAGAGAGCGGCGAGCACGCCGAGCGGAATCCCGAGCAGCACGGCGATCGCGATGCCCGCGAGGTTGAGGGGAATCGTCACGTCCAGCCGCCGCGTGATCTCGCTCAGAACCGAGTCGTTCGTCATGATCGATCGGCCGAAGTCCCCCTGCGCAACCCCGCTGATCCACGTCCAGTACTGGACGGAGACGGGATCGTCGAGCTTGTACTTGGCCTTGATCGCCGCGATCACGTCGGGCGAGGTCGGGTGATCCTCGAGCAGCGCCGCGATCGGGCCGCCGGGCGCCGCATGCGTCATGCCGAACGCCGCGACGGTGACGACGAACGCGAGCGGGACGAGGATCAGCAGGCGCCGCCGCACGTACCGCGAGAGGTACTGACGACGACCCCCGACGACGTCCGGTACCGGAGCCGCCTCGGGCAGCGGCTCCGGTACCTGGTGCTCGACGATATCTCCCACCGTGGTCTACCTCTCGAGCGGTGCTACTTCGCGACCAGATCCTTCAACCAGATCTGGTTGTAGTAGAACGGGCCGATCGACGACTTGAACTCCCAGCCCGACTTCACGGCCCACGCGCCCGGGAACATGAACACCGGAATGTACGGCACCTGCGCCGAGGTGATCTGCATCACCTTGAGCGCGTTGCGGGCAGCGACCTTGAGGTTGGACGACTGCAGACCCTGTGCGATGAGCTTGTCGACCGTCGCGTTCTTGTAGTTGGCCGAGTTCTCGTAGCCCGGCTGGGCGTGAGCGCTCGTGTAGAGCAGGTCGAGGTACTGCATCGGGTGCGGCGAGTCGGGCGCCTGTCCGAGCACCTGGATCCCGAGGTTCGGCTTGTGGTCGAGGATCACCTGGAAACGCTGCGGCCCGGGCATCGGATTCAGGTTGATCGTGATCCCGATCTTGCTGGCGCCCTGCGCAAGCACCTGCGACAGCAGCAGACAGGCGGGGCACCCGTTCGGCGTGTTCAGCGTCGTCGTGAACCCCTTTGGGTAGGCCGACTTGGCGAGCTCGGCCTTGGCGTCGTCGAGGCTGTACGGATACTTGTTGACCTTCTTCAGCGCCGCATTGACCTCGGCGGCGGGAAGCAGCCCCTTGATGAACAGGAGCGGCGGCAGCCCGTCCAGCACGACGCCGCGGCTCGACGCGAGCGCCTCGTTGATGTCGGGCTTGTTGAGCGAGTAGGCGAGCGCCCGCCTGACGTGCACGTCCTTGAACGGGCCGTCTTCCACATCGATCGAGAAGCCCCGCCAGCCACCCGACACGTAGGTGCCGACCTTGAGGTTCGGGATCTTGATCCAGGTGCCGATGTTGTTGTTCGGGACGGCGAACGTGCCGTCGATCTGGCCGCTCTGAAGTGCCAGTAGACGGGCCTGCTCGTCAGGGATGACCGGGAAGACGATCCTGTCCCACGGATACTTCTTGCCCTTGTAGTACGGATTGCGGACGAGCACGACGCGCGAGTTCGGCGTGAACTCCGAGAACTTGTACGGGCCGGTGCCGATCGGCATGCCGCTCGGCGTGCCGAAGTTTGCGCCCTTAGCCTTGTAGTCCTTCTGCGAGTACACGAGGCCCGGGCTCGCGGCCGGTGTGAACTGCCAGTTGGAGTTGGGCTTCTTCAGGACGACGATGACCTGGTTGCCGCGGTTTCTGATCGAGGCGACGTTGCCGAAGAAGTCTCCCATCTTCGAGCCGGTCTTCGGGTCGCGGTGGACGTTCATGGAGAACGCCACGTCGGCGGCGGTCAGCGTCGATCCGTCGGAGAACTTGATGCCCTTCTTGATGGTGTAGACGTACCGTGTCGCCGACGTCGCCTTCCAGCTCTGCACGACCGAACCCTCGCCCGTCGTCGGCTGGCCGAACGTGCCCGGCGCCAGGATGTGATCCTGCACGAGCGAAAAGAACGTGGAACCTTCGGCGGAGAAGTAGTAGGCGTCGAAGAGGCTCGCGGGATTCGTCTGGAGGGCCCACGTGAGCGTCCCGCCTACTGCGCCTGCCTTCGACGACTTCGCCAGCGCGGCGCCTGAGCAGACGATGCTCACGAGCAGCGCCGCGACACCCGCGAGCAACCAGGCCGCCCGCCGACGATAGTGCACGGGCCGCCGGTGGCCCCAAGAGGTGCTCTCCATCTCTCCTCCCTTTCCGTGAGGTCGATCCGTTTTGCAGGCGTCGGGCTTCCTGTTGCCCTTCGGCGCCCGATCGGGTCATTGGGTGTCTCTATACGGCGTTCGGATTCACTACCCGTCGAAAATATTTCTATCGCGTCTTGGTATACTTGAGGCGATGCTAACGGCCGCCACTGGAAGCGTCAAGCTCCGCCTCGCGTAGATGGCCGCGCGCTCGGGCAGCGGGCCGAACGTCGTCGTCGTCGTCTCGGACACGCTGCGGCGAGACCATCTCGGCGCCTACGGCAACGACTGGATCAGGACGCCGGCACTCGACCGGCTCGCCGCGGAGTCGGTCGTCTTCGAGAACCACCTCACCGGGTCGTTCCCGACGATGCCGGCCCGGGCTGACCTCCTGACGGGCCGTCTCTCGCTCGCGTTCATGACCTGGGAGCCGCTCCCGGCGCATCTCCCGACGCTGCCGGCGCTCCTTGCCGATGCCGGCTACCTGACGATGGGGATCGTCGACACGCCGTTCTACGTTCGGAACGGCTTCGGGTACGACCGGGGGTTCCAGGACTTCCTCTGGATCCGGGGACAGGGGGACGCGAAGCGCATGGAAGAGCGCCTGGATGCGCGGGCGACCTGGCGACACGAGTCGGATCGCTGGGTGGCGCGGACGGTCACCGCCGCCGAGGAGTGGCTCGAGCGCCACCACGAGGAGAGGTTCTTCCTGCTCGTCGACGTGTGGGACCCGCACGAGCCCTGGAACGCACCGCTCTACTACACGCGGCTGTACGCACCAGACTACGACGGTCGCGAGACCGAGACCTGCTACGACAACTGGCGCGACGCGGGTCTCACGGAAGACGACGTCCGGCTGAGCCACGCCACCTACTGTGGCGAGGTGACGATGGTCGACCGCTGGGTCGGCCGACTGGTGGAGAAGCTCGACGTCCTCGGGATTGCGGACGACACGCTGCTCGTCTTCGTCTCCGATCACGGCTACTACTTCGGAGAGCACGACTACCTCGGCAAGTCGGTATGGGACGCCGACCTGGGCACCCAGAGCTGGTCGCCCCTCTACCGCTCGATCGTCGAGGTACCGCTCCTCGCGCGGATGCCGGGCGCGGCGGCACGGCGGACACGGGCTCTCACCACGCTGGTCGACGTGCCGGCCACGATCCTCGACCTCGCCGGAGCCGAGGCGCCGGAGGGCATCGCGGGGCGCTCGCTTGCCCCGGTGCTCCGTGGCGACACCGATTCGCATCGCGAGCTCGTCATCAGCGGCTGGCCACTCGAGTATCAGAAGGGACGGATCACCGTTGCGGTCGACTCGTGGCCCCGGCGCGTCGCGCATGACCAGCCGATCACCGTGACCGGAAGGGGCTTCGCGCTCATCGTGGGAGGAGCCGACGACGAGCTCGAGCTGTACGACCTCGAAGCGGATCCGGGCGAGCAACGAAACATCGCGGCAGCACAGCCTCACGTCTGCGAGGACCTTCTGACCGAGGCGCTCGGCCAACTGCGCTCGTACGGCGCGTCGGAGGAGCTGCTCGCGCCCCGCCTCGCTGCGCTGGCCAAAGCGGTCGAATCCGCGGCGACCAGCGGCGACGCGTGACCGCACTCCGCGTCGTCGTGATGGGGGTTTCCGGTGCCGGCAAGTCCACGCTCGCGGCGGAGCTGGCGTCGCGGCGAGAGGCCCGGTTCGTGGAAGCCGACGAGCTCCATCCTCCTGCGAACGTCGCGAAGATGGCAGCGGGTTCCGCGCTGTCCGACGATGACCGCTGGCCCTGGCTCACGGCCGTACGTCGAGCGATGCGCGAGAACGAGAACGTCGTCGTCGCGTGCTCCGCGCTGAAGCGCTCGTATCGAGACGCACTGCGACGAGCCGAGGGTGTCTGCTTCGTCTATCTGGAGCTCGACCGACGGGAAGCCCACCGAAGGCTGGAGAGGCGTGCAGGCCATTTCATGCGCGCGGAGATGGTCGACAGCCAGTTCGCTGCGCTCGAGCCACCGACGGCCGGCGAAGACGATGTGGTCACCCTCGACGGGGACCAGACGGTCGACGCGCTTGCCGACGCCGCGGAGTCGTTCCTCTGCCGCGCCTCACCAGGCGTGGGGGACCCGCCGCTGCTGTCGATCGGCGGCGTCACGAAGGTCATCTCCGACGAAGACCTACGTGCTCTCGTGGGCGAGATCGCCGTCTCGCAGGTCGTCGGAACCGGAGCGAGACGCGTGCTGCTCGTCCCGCCCGATCAAACGCGACTCCACTCGCGTGCGGGAGAGATAACGCAGGCCTTCTTCGAGGTGCTCACCGCGGCGGGGTGCGAGCCGTGGGTGTTGCCTGCGCTCGGCACCCACGCGCCGATGACGCCTGCCGACGTGCGCCTGCTCTTCGGCGAGCACCTGCCCTTCGAGCGCGTGCTCGAGCACCGATGGCGCGACGGCCTCGTGCCGTTGGGAGAGATCCGTCCGGACGAGGTTGCAGCGCTCTCCGGAGGACGGGTGACCGAGGCGATCCCTGTGGAGGTCGACGGAGCTCTCGTCAGTGGGTGGGACATGGTCGTTTCGATCGGGCAGGTCGTGCCGCACGAGGTCGTCGGCATGGCGAACTTCACGAAGAACCTCGTTATCGGGCTAGGAGGCGCGCAGACCATCCACCGCAGCCACTTCCTGGGAGCCGTTTGCGGTCTCGAGACGATCATGGGCCGCACCCAGACTCCCGTGCGCGACGTGATCGATGCCGCATTCGATCGATTCGTCGCTCCACTCGTTCCCGTGCTCTGGGTCCTTACGGTGACCGAGGACACGCCAGAGGGAGTTGCGCACCGCGGCCTCTTCATCGGCGGCGGCTGTTCGACCGACTCAGGGGGCGCCGCCTTTCGATCGGCCGCGGCGCTCGCCGCCCGCTGCAACATCACGGTTCTCCCGTCTCGCGAGACCCGGATCGTGTGCCGGCTCGATCCCGAGGAGTTCAAGTCGACGTGGCTCGGGAACAAGGCTGTCTACCGCACTCGAATGGCGATCGCCGACCACGGCGAACTCGTCGTGCTGGCGCCCGCGGTAACGCGCTTCGGCGAACACCCGATGATCGACACGCTGGTTCGCCGTCACGGTTACCGGGGGACGACCGCCACCCTCGCAGCGGTCGCGGACGATTCCGACCTCGCCGCAAGCCTCGGCGCCGCCGCGCACATGATCCACGGCAGCAGCGAGGATCGTTTCACGATCACCTATTGCACGGATCCGGCCACGGGCGGACTCACTCGGGAAGAGGTCGAAGGTGCGGGGTACGCTTGGCGCCCCCTCGGCGATGAGCTCGACCGTCTCTCGGTCCACGACGCTGCGACCGGCGGGCACCGGC
>DASTKF010000347.1:0-3701 GCA_035716065.1 Gaiella sp. | reverse complement strand
GCGGCCGCCGCCGCGCACGCCGAGGCGGTCGAGGCGACCGAGGCCGCGCTCGCCGAGCCCGCGGTCGCCGAGGAGGCGCCTCTCGCGGACGAGCTTCCGATAGAGGAGCCGCCCGAGACCTCGGGCGAGCCCGAGAGCGACTGACGAAGCGGGCCCTGCGGGGCCCTCTTCGTTTCCACAGCTCCGTCCACACAGCCCACAACCGCGGCCGGTGAGCTGTGGACGGCCGCGCGAAATCCTCGCAGGGAGCGGGCGCGCGCTCGGGAACAACTTCCCGGCCGCGGTGGAGAACCGTGTCCGGCGCGGGGGATATGATGAGAACATGTGTTCTCTTCTCCCTGCACGCCGCGGCCCTGTAACCGGCTGGTCGGCACGAGTGGACACGTCATTCTCCGACGGGTTACATCCCACGCCGTGAGCGTCGCCCACGCATCGCTGTCGGCCGAGGTGCCGCCGCAGAACCTCGAGGCCGAGGAGGCCGTGCTCGGGGCGATGCTTCTCTCCGAGACCGCGATCGGCGCCGTCACCGAGATCTTGAGCGCGGAGGACTTCTACCGCGGCTCCCACGGAACGATCTACCGCACCTGCCTGGCGCTCTGGGCGAAGGGCGAGCCGGTCGACGCCATCACGCTCGCGAACGAGCTGGAGGAGCGCGGCGAGCTCGAGCAGATCGGAGGCGCGTCGCGCGTCGCCGAGCTCGCGGCGCTCGTCTCCGCGACGGCGAACGCCGAGCACTACGCGCGCATCGTCAAGGAGACGTCGACGCTGCGGGGGCTGATTCGGGTGGGTCAGGAGATCGCCCGGCTCGGCCGCGAGCGGCTTGGCGAGACGGCCGAGCTCGTCGACCAGGCGGAGCAGATCGTCTTCGACCTGTCGCAGGAGCGCGTTCGGGGCGACTTCGACCACATCGGCCCGCTCCTCACGGAGAGCTTCGAGCGGATCACGAAGCTCTACGAGGCGGGCGCCGAGGTCACCGGCGTCCCCTGCGGCTTCCGCGACCTCGACCGGCTCACATCGGGGTTCCAACCGGGGAACCTCGTGATTCTCGCCGCGCGGCCGTCGATGGGGAAGTCGGCGCTCGCGCTCTGCATCGCCGCCAACCTCGGCGTCCGCAGCTCGACGCCCGTCGCGCTCTTCACACTCGAGATGTCGAAGGCCGAGGTGACGCAGCGCCTCATGTGCAGCGAGGCGAAGGTCGAGTCCGACCGCATCCGCTCGGGGAAGCTGACGCAGGAGGACTGGCCGCGGCTGACGGCGGCCTGCGACAAGCTCATGAAGGCACCGATCTGGGTCGACGACACCGGCTCGATCACGATGATGGAGCTCCGCTCGAAGGCCCGTCGCCTCAAGGCGCGCGAGCCGGGCCTCGGGCTGATCGTCGTCGACTACCTCCAGCTGATGACATCGGGCGGCACGGTCGAGAACCGCGTCCAGGAGGTCTCGCAGATCTCGCGTAACCTCAAGGTGCTCGCGCGCGACCTCGACGTCCCGATCCTCGCGCTCTCGCAGCTCTCCCGCGCGGTCGAGCAGCGCGCAGACAAGCGCCCGATCCTGTCCGACCTGCGCGAGTCGGGGTCGATCGAGCAGGACGCCGACCTCGTGTTCTTCGTGTACCGCGACGAGTACTACAACGGTGAGGAGTCCGATCAGCAGGGACTCGCGGAAGTGATCCTCGCGAAGCACCGCAACGGTCCGACAGGGACGGGTGCCGATGCGGTCAGGCTGAGCTTCCTGCGCCGGTACGCGAAGTTCACGGACCTCGCGGGCGCTGCCGCCGCCTGAGCTCGTCGCCGAAAGGCGAGCCGCGTCGCGGTGCTGCGTAGACTCGAATGGTGGCTCGCGACGTCCGCCTTACGAGCGGCGACCGGGTGCTCTTCCCGGACGTGGGGGTGACGAAGGGCGACCTGTTCGACTACTACGGCGCGATCGCGCCGGCGATCCTCCCGCATCTCCGGGACCGGCCGTTCACGATGAAGCGAACTCCCATGGGCGTGGGGACGCCTTCGTACTTTCAGAAGCAGGCGCCGAAGGGCATGCCGTCGTGGATCCCGACCCGCGCGTTCCGCACCGTCCGCCGCACCGGCGAGTCGCGGATGGTCGACTTCCCGCTCGTGGGCACGCCCGAGGCGCTGCAGTGGATGGTGCAGATGAACTGCATCGACATGAACGCGTGGTACTCGCGCGTCGACCGGCCCGACCGTCCCGACTACGTCGTCTTCGACCTCGATCCGCCCGACGGGCAGTTCGCGCTCTGCATCCGCGCCGCGCACCTGCTGCACGAGCTGCTCGAGTCGCTCGAGCTGCGCTCGTACGTGAAGACGAGTGGCGCGGACGGGATCCACGTGCTCGTTCCGTTCGCTCGTCGCTACGGCTTCGGCGACACGTACGCCTTCGCCGAGGCGGTGGCGCGACGACTCGAGGCGGACAACCCCGGCGTCGTGACGACCGAGTGGCTGAAGCGCAAGCGCGAGGGCGTCCTCCTCGACCACAGGCAGAACGGCCACGGCAAGACGCTCGCGTCGGTGTACTCGGTGCGACCCAAGCCGGCGGCTTCCGTGTCGACGCCGCTCTGCTGGGACGAGCTGACCGAGGACGTCGTGCCGGAACGGTTCACGATGTCGGTCGCGCTCGAGCGCGTTGCCGTGCACGGCGACCTGTTCGCGCCGACACTCGCCGGCGGGCAGTCGCTCGGCGCGGCGTCGAAGCGGCTCGGGTGAGGCGCCGGCGGCGCCGTCTCACTCCTGCACCTCTGCCCCCGGCACGCCGAACGCGGCCTCGATCAGCTCGACCGCGGTCTCGGTCAGGGTTCGCGTGTCGATGACGTGCCCGGTGCCGGCGCCGTGCGGCCGGCGCCACGGTCGAGGGCGGCCCGGGTGAAGTATTCGACGTGATCCATCCCCGCTTCCAGCCGACCTCGACGGGGCAGCGCCACTCGACCTGCCGCTTCCCTTCCACGCGGGCGACGGCCTCCGCATGGTGGACGAGCGTGACGGTGCCAGGTCCGGAGCGCTTCCGCGACGCGACCGTCTCTCGGTGCGCGTGTCCGACGGTCGGGTCGTAGGTTGGCTGCTCCGCGAGAACGAGTTCCCGGTCGCCGGACGCGAGCACGTCGAGATCGTCGATCGGGCCGTCCTGCCAGCCGACGTACGCCACGCGTGTCGCATCCGGGCCTGCAACGTCGAGGAGCGCACCGATCACCGTCTCGGCGCCGCCGATCACACTCCCGAGCGCCGACATCCGGCAATGGATGAGCGCGACCGTGCCCGGCAGGACGCCAAGCGAAGCGAGGTCGAGGCGAGCCAGGTACGACCGACGAGCACTGCACGAAGCGAGACGCTGCGCGTGCGCTCCGCGGCGCGTGCGAGAATGGAGCACGTGCCCGGGACCGTGATCGTCGGCGCGCAGTGGGGCGACGAGGGGAAGGGCAAGATCGTCGACCTGCTCGCCCAGGAGTCCGACCTCGTCTGCCGCTACCAGGGTGGTCCGAACGCGGGGCACACGATCGTCGTCGACGGCGAGACGTACAAGATCCGCGCGATCCCGTCGGGGATCGTCGCCGGTGTCGCGAGCGCGATCGGCGCGGGCTGCGTCGTCGACCCGGAGGTGCTGATCGGCGAGCTCGACGAGCTCGAGTCCCGCGGGCACCGGACGGACGGGCTCGTCTTCGTCTCGGGCAACGCCCATCTGATCATGCCGTGGCA
>DASTKF010000346.1:0-2949 GCA_035716065.1 Gaiella sp. | reverse complement strand
TCCGCCGCGACCGCCTCGACGGCGGCACGCGCGCCGTCGCGATCGTTCGCGAGGTCGCTCTTCGTGAGCAGCACGACCGGCTGCGCGCCGCTCTCGCGCGCGAGGATGAGGTAGCGCTCGAGGCGGCGCAGGCTCAGGTCCTCGTTCAGCGACGTGACGATGAAGACGACGTCGACGTTCGCGGCGAGCACCTGCTCCTCGGCCGCCTGCCACGCGGTCTTGCGCGAGAACCTCGTGCGGCGCGGGAGCACCGCCTGGATCGTCCCGGCGTCCTCCTCGGCCCGGGCGGCGACGGCGACCCAGTCACCGACGGCAGGGAGGTCGGCGGGGGAGCGGGACTCCTCGTAGAGCCGTCCCGCGACGTCGCAGCGGAGCGCGCCGGGCTCGGTGAGCACGTCGTAGGCGCCGCGGTGTTGCACGGCGACGCGACCCGGAATCAGGCCGTCGTCGGCATAGGTCTCGAACTGCTCGGCAAGGGTCTCGTCCCAGCCGAGGGTCGTGAGGTCTGGCACGTTGGAAGGTCTCCTCTCGGACTACGGAATGAAGGGCGCACACCGGCGCGCCCGTCGCGAGAGGCCCGTCTCTGAGTTCAGCCGACGAGCCGCGCGGGGCGCGGCCGGGAGGAAGCGGTCTCTGGCATCACGGCGACCTCCTTCGTCGGGGACTCACCCAGTATGCCCGACCTCACCCTACGACGCGAGCGCGGCGGCGATCGCGCGGTCGAGATCGGTGTCATGGAAGACGAAGCCCGCCCGCTCGAGCCGCTCGGCCACCGGACGCTGCCCGCCCAGCAGCAGCTCCTCGCCCATCTGGCCGAACGCGAGCCGCACGGCGAACGCGGGGAGGGGGAACACGGTCGGCCGGTGCAGCGCCCGCCCGAGCTCCGTGGTGAACTCGCGGTTCGTGACGGAGCCGCCGACGACGTTGACCGCGCCTTCGACGTCGGTCTCGAGCGCATGGAGATACACGCGCACCACATCCGGGAGCGAGACCCAGCAGAACCACTGATTTCCGCTGCCGACCCGTCCACCGAGGCCGAGCCTGAACGGCAGGCGCATCCGGCCGACAGGACCCTCGTGCCGGTCGAGGATCGGCGCCTGGCGCAACGCGACGACGCGGATGCCCGCCGCTCGGGCGGGCTCGGCCGCCGCCTCCCACGCCTCGACGACGTCGGCGGCGAATCCCGCACCCTTCGGGCTCCGCTCGGTGACCGGTTGGTCGCCGAGGCCGTAGTAGCCGACGCCCGACGCCTGGACGAGAACCGCCGGCCGCGGGTCGAGCCCCGCAATCGTCCGCGCGATCAGCCCTGTGCCGTCGACGCGGCTCCCGCGAATCCGCTCGCGCGCGCCGGCCGACCACCGCTGGCCGATCGTCTCGCCGGCGAGGTGGACGACGGCGTCTGCACCCGTGAGCCGCTCCGCGTCGATCGTGCCGACGTCGGGATGCCACTCGATCTCGCTCTCGCTTTCGGGAGAGCGCCGGACGAGCGTGACGACGTCGTGGCCGGCCTCACGCAGCGCGGGCTGGAGCGCCGTGCCGATCAGCCCCGACGCGCCGGTGAGAGCGACCTTCATCGTTCCAGTGTGGCACGGACTCGGTGTCGGACTTCAGTCCGACACCTCCGGCGCCCCAAGACGCTGCGCAGTTCGTCGGGTGTCCGACTGAAGTCGGACACCAAGCGTCTAGCGAGCCCGCGGGCCCGTGTGCCAGAAGACGAGCGCCGCCGCGGTCGCCTCCGCGAGCACGCTCAGCGCCGCCACGAGCTTGAGTGAGATTGGCATCTGCCGCATGCCCTCGTTATCGGTGCCGTGGCCCGGTTGTCGAGTCCTGGATCTCCCGCGGAAGGTCCAGATCGTGCGTTTCCGCGCGAAACGAGGCCGTCGGACCGCGGAAGTACGATGGCCTTCCCGTGTCCGCGCCGTTCGTCCACCTGCACGTCCACTCCGAGTACTCCATCCTCGACGGCGCGTGCAGGATCCCGGCGCTCGCGCGGAAGGCCGCCGAGCTCGAGATGCCTGCCGTCTCGCTCACCGACCACGGCTCGATGGCCGGCGCGATCGATCTCTACAAGGCCGCCTCCGACCAGGGCATCAAGCCGATCTTCGGCTGCGAGCTGTACGTCGTCGACGACCGCAAGGCGCTGACGAAGGGCCACGCGCACCTGACCCTCCTCGCGGCCGACAACACCGGCTACGCGAACCTGATCAAGCTCTGCTCGCTCGGCTACCTCGAGGGCTACTACTACAAGCCGCGCGTCGACTGGGAGCTCCTCGAGCGCCACGCGCAGGGGATGATTGCCCTCTCGGGGTGTCTCTCCGGCCGCGTCTCGCGCGCGCTCTCCGAGAGCCGAGACAACGACGCAGAGGCGGAGCTCGACCGGCTCGCGCAGATCTTCGGCCGCGACAACACGTACGTCGAGCTGCAGAACGCGGGGATCGAGGAGCAGCAGATGGCGTTCCGCGGCCTCCCCGGGCTCGCCGAGCGCCGCGGGCTGCCGCTCGTCGCGACCGGCGACGTCCACTACCTCGACGCCGCCGACGCACACAGCCACGACGCGCTCCTCTGCATCCAGTCGGGCGACTCGCTCAAGAACCCCAACCGCTGGCGCTTCGGCGCCGACGAGTTCTACTTCAAGACGCCCGCGGAGATGGCGCTCGACTTCCCCGGCCACGAGGACGCGATGCGCCGGAGCCTCGAGATCGCCGCGCGGTGCAACGTCGAGCTCGAGCTCGGCCGGATCCGGCTCCCGAAGTTCCCGGTGCCCGAGGGCCGCGATGCGTTCGACTACCTCGTCGAGCTGTGCGAGAAGGGCCTCGTCAAGCGCTACGGCGCCTCGACCCCCGAGCTCGACGAGCGCCTGCGCTTCGAGCTCAAGACCGTCCGCGAGATGGGCTTCGCCGACTACTTCCTGATCGTCGCGGACTTCATCGGCTTCGCGAAGCGAAACGG
>DASTKF010000345.1:0-9275 GCA_035716065.1 Gaiella sp. | reverse complement strand
CGAGCGGGATGGGCTTCATGATCGGAATGGCGATGTTCGGGGCGATCATCTACCTGCCCCTCTTCCTCCAGCTCGTCTACGGCGCGAGCCCGACGAGCTCCGGCCTGCGGATGATCCCGCTGATGGGCGGCCTGCTGACGGCCGCGATCCTCTCGGGTCGGGCGATCACGCGCTTCGGCCGCTACAAGATCTTCCCGCTGGTCGGCACGGTCGTGCTCGTGCTCGGGATGTTCCTCCTCTCGCGCCTGGACGTCGACTCGGACGCGTGGGTCGCCTCGCTCTACATGGCGATCGTGGGCATCGGCCTCGGCCTCGTGATGCAGGTGCTCGTGCTGATCGTCCAGAACGACGCGCGCCCGCAGGACATCGGCGTCGTCACCTCGACCGCGACCTTCTTCCGCTCGGTCGGCGGCTCGTTCGGCGTCGCGCTCTTCGGCGCGATCTTCGCCTCGAGGCTCGCGGGCGAGCTGTCCCGCCTGCCGGCGGACGTGATCGCGAAGCTCGGAGACGTCGGCGCGATCGACCCGGCCCGCGCGAAGGAGCTGCCGCCGGAGGTGCGCGCCGACTTCGTGCAGATCTTCGCGAACGCGCTCCACGGCGTCTTCCTCTGGGGCGCGGCGATCGCGATCGTCCCGGCCGTGCTCGCCTGGTTCCTCAAGGAGGTGCCGCTTCGAACGACGCTCGGCAAGGGCGCTCCGCCCGTCGAGGAGTCGTTGCCGGAGGTGCCGGTCGAGACCGAGGTCAGGGCCGCGGCGCGCTGACCGCGTCCGCGAAGGCCTGCATGCTCGGGTAGGTCGCGTCTGGGGCAGCGTCCGCCGGCGGGGTCGCGCCCGCCCCCGGCCGGTCGTGGCGCCGGTCGATCCAGACCGTCGTCAGCCCGAGCTCTTTCGCCGTGACGTGGTCGTGGAAGAGGCTCTGCGCTACGTGGAGGATCCGTTCCCGCGGGACGGCGATCGTCTCGAACGCGAGCTCGAACCCGGCAGGCGCGGGCTTGTAGCTCCGCGCCATCTCCGCAGTGACGACCCAATCGAAGGTCACTCCGAGCTTCTCGTTCGACGCCGCGAAGAGATCGGTGTCGCAATTCGTGATCACGCCGAGCCGGTAGCGCTCGTGGAGACGGCCGAGCGCCTCGGCGCTGTCCGGGAAGGCGGGCCAGTCGCGCACGCACTGGGAGAACCGCGCGACGGCCTCGTCGTCCACCTCGAGGCCGAGGTCCGCGGCGACGCCGCGGACGCCCGTCGCGAGCACCTCCCGGTAGGAGCGATACGGCGGCCGCTCGGCCTGCGCCTCGTGAGCCGCGTAGTTCTCGAGCAGCTCGTCGTCGCCCACGTCCGCCCCCGGAAGCGCGTCCCGCAGCGCCGCCAGCAACCCGGTCTCCCAGTCGATCAGTGTCCCGTAGCAGTCGAACGTGAGGACGTCGAAGGCGTCGAGGTCGACGGGCACCGCCACAGTGAACCAGCCGCCCTAGCCGGGCGGGGCGAAGTCGTCCATCGCAGAGCGCTGTCCAATCGGAAGCGCGAGTGGGGCGACCACGACGGCCCGGGGAGACGGTGCCGTCGTGTCGTCCCTGCCTGGGAGGGCTCCCGTCGCGAGGACGAGCGCCACGAGGGTCATCGCGGCCCCTGCCCAGATCCTTCCTCCCGTTCCCGAGGAGCACGCGCGAGCGAGCTGCCCGCGCCCGAGCTCGCAGCGGAACCCGGCACGCGGCGCGCTCCGGAGGAGCTCGCTCGCGAGGCGCATCTTCCCGACCGCGCGCGTGCAGTCCCGGCACGACGCGAGATGGCCGCGCAGCTGGCGAGAGCCGAGCTCGTCGAGCTCGCCGTCGAGGGCGAGCGACGCGAGCGCCCGGGCGTCTGCGCACGTCACAGCGATGCCCTGGGGTGGAGGACGACGCCGAGCAGGACGAGGAACAGCCCCACCCCGACGAGGAGCGCTGACAGGTTGAACGCCTCGCTCCAGCTGCGCGGGCCGGTCGTCGCCGCACCGCGCGCGATGCGTCGCTCGCGCGCCCGCGCCGGGTCGCGGAGACCCACCACGGCGCCGGCGGTGAAGAGCAGCGAGCCCACGAGGAGGAACCCGCCCGAGAGGGCGCGGCTCACGGGCAGCCCCGCCGCGAGGCCGAGGAGGAGAGACGCCAGCGCGGTGACCGCGCAGATCCCCGCGAGGCCGACGCCAAGGTCACGGAAGCCGCGGGCGATCACGACGCGGCGGCTCCGGCCCGCGCCTCGACGGTGTCGAGGGACCGCCCCGCGCCCGCCATCTCGGCTGCGGTCAGCGGCCACTTCTCGAGGGGGAAGAAGCACGCCGCGTCGTGCCCTGCGGCGAGGCCGGTGAGCGGCGGCTCGGTCAGCGCGCACGTGTCCTGCGCCCGGGGGCAGCGCGGATGAAAGCGGCAGCCGCTCGGCGGGTTGATCGGGTTCGGCACGTCCCCCGTGAGGACGAACGAGCTCCGTCCGCGACCCCGGCGCGGGTTCGCGATCGGCACCGCCGAGAGGAGCGAGCCGGTGTACGGATGGCGCGGGGCCGCGTACAGGTCTCTCGACCCGGAGAGCTCGACGAGCTTGCCGACGTACATCACGGCGACCCGGTCGGAGATGTGCCGCACCACGCTCAGGTCGTGCGCGATGAAGACGTACGTCAGGCCGAACTCGGCCTGGAGGTCCTTGAGCAGGTTCAGGATCTGCGCCTGGACGGAGACGTCGAGGGCCGACACCGGCTCGTCGGCGACGATGAGCTTCGGGTTGAGTGCGAGCGCCCGGGCGACGCCGATCCGCTGGCGCTGCCCGCCGGAGAACTCGTGCGGGAAGCGGTTGTAGTGCTCGGGGTTGAGCCCGACGACCTCGAGCAGGTCCTGGACGCGGCGCTTGCGCTCGGCCTCCGTGCCGATCCCGTGCACCTCGAGCGGCTCGGAGACGATGAACCCGACGCGCTTGCGCGGGTTCAGGGACGCGTAGGGGTCCTGGAAGATCATCTGCAGCTCACGGCGAACGGGACGAAGCTCCTGCTCCGAGAGGTGCGTGATGTCCCGGCCGTCGAACCGCACCGTCCCGGCGGTCGGCTCGAGCAGGCGCATGATCACGCGCGCCAGCGTCGACTTCCCGCAGCCCGACTCGCCGACGATCCCGAGCGTCTCACCGCGCCGCACCTGGAGCGAGACGCCGTCGAGCGCCTTGACGGAGGCGACCTCGTGCTTGAACACGATCCCTTCGGTGATCGGGAAGTGCTTTACGACGTTCTGGACATCGAGGAGGACGTCGGTCACGCCGCCTCCTCGTCCAGCCCGAGCTCGGCGACGACGCGCGCGGACTCCTCGAGCTTGCGCGCCTCGGCCAGGAAGCACGCATCCAGGTGTCCCGGGTCGAAGCCCGCCGGGGTCGCCTCGGGAAGCTCGCCCCGGCAGCGGTCGAACGCGTACGCACAGCGCGGCCGGAAGCGGCAGCCCGCTGGCGGTCGCAGAAGGGACGGCGGCTGGCCCTTGATCTGCGTCAAACGCTCGAGCTCGACGTCGAGCCGCGGCAGCGAGCCGAGGAGGCCCCAGGTGTACGGGTGCATGGGGCGCTCGAACAGCGAGAAGACGGGCGCGTGCTCGGCGATCCGGGCCGCGTACATGACGACGATGTCGTCGGCCGTCTCGGCGACGACGCCGAGGTCGTGGGTGATCAGGATCACGGCCGTCCCGTGCTCCGCCTGCAGCTCGCGGATCAGGTCGAGGATCTGCGCCTGCGTCGTGACGTCGAGCGCCGTCGTCGGCTCGTCAGCGATGAGGAGGGCGGGGTCGTTGATGAGCGCCATCGCGATCATCACGCGCTGGCGCATGCCGCCCGAGAACTGGTGCGGGTAGTCGTCGACGCGCCGCTCGGCCCGCGGGATGCCGACCTCCTGCAGCCCCGCGATCGCGAGCTCCCGCGCCTCGCGGTGGGTCACGTCGCGGTGCAGCATCACCGCCTCGACGAGCTGGTTCCCGACCGAGAGCACCGGGTTCAGCGACGTCATCGGGTCCTGGAAGATCATCGAGATCTCGCTCCCGCGGAGCGCGCGCAGCCGCCGCTTCGATGCCTCGAGCAGGTTCTCCCCGCGGAACAGCGCCTGCCCGGTCGAGACCGACGTGTGCTTCTTGGACGCCTCGAGGAACGCCTCCATCCGCGGCCTCGGCGGCGCTTCTGCGTCGTGCGCGATCCGCCCGGGCTTCGGGTTCAGGTTGAGGATCGACATCATCGTCACGCTCTTCCCGGAGCCGGACTCGCCGACGACCCCGAGCGTCTTGCCCGCCTCGACCGAGAACGAGACGCCGTCGACCGCCTTCACGATCCCGTCGTCCGTCTTGAAATACGTGCGCAGGTCGCGCACGTCGAGGAGCGGGGCCTCGTGCAGGCCGGCCGTCATGCGAGCCGGATCCTCGGGTCGATCCACGCGTAGATCAGGTCGACGACGAGGTTCAGGAGGATGATCGTCAGCGTCGCGAACACGATCACCCCCTGCATCGTCGGGAGGTCGAGGTTCAACACGCTGTTCAGCGCGAGCCGTCCGAGCCCCGGCAGGTTGAAGATCGCCTCGGTGAAGATCGCGCCGCCGAGCGCGACCCCGATGTCGAGGCCGAGCATCGTCACGACCGGGAGCAGGGCGTTGCGCAGCACGTGGCGGCGGATGACGACGTTCTCCGGAGCGCCCTTCGCCCGCGCGGTGCGGACGTAGTCCTCGCCGAGCGTGTCCATCACGTTCGCGCGGATCATCCGGGCGTAGCTCGCGGCGAACAGGATCGCGAACGTCAACCAGGGCAGGATCATGTGGTACGCCCAGTCCGCGGGGCCGCCGCAGCTCGCGCCGACCGGCGGATCTATGACGTCGCAGTACCCCGCGTTCGGCGTCAGCCCCCACTTGAACCCGACGAAGTACTGGAGCAAGAGCCCGATCCAGACGACCGGCGCCGAGATCCCGATGAGGATGAAGATCATCGCCCCACGGTCGATCAGCGATCGCGGCTTGAGCGCCGAGAGGATCCCGATCGGGAGCGCGATCAGCATCCAGAGGATGGCGCCGCCGACGACGAGCGCGGCCGTGACGGGGATCGCCTCGCCAACCATCTCGTTCACCGAGCGACGGTTCGCGTAGGAGCGGCCGAGCGAGTGGTCGACGACGAGCCGCTTGAGGAAGAGCACGTACTGCTCGTGCACCGGCCGGTCGAGGCCGAGCTGGTGGGAGACGCGCGCGACGTCCTCGGCGGTCGCCGACTTCCCCGCCGCGAGCCGCGCGGGGTCGGCAGGGAGCAGGAAGAAGAGGACGTACGTGATGAGCGTCACCCCGATGAAGAGGACGACGGCCCAGAGAAGTCGCCTGATGATGTAGTTGAGCATCGTTCGGTGTCCTGGTGGTGGCCGGGGAGGGGCGGCCACCAGTCCGCCCCTCCCCTTCTCGTTTGCCCTGCTACTTCAGGCAGAGCACGTTCAGCAGCGGGCCCGTCCCCGTGATCTCGTTGATCGTCACGCACCCCACGCGTGACGACAGGAAGATCCGGTCGTTCGAGTTGACGAGCGGAGCCCACGGCGGGTTCGAGCGCATCATGTTCCCGTCGAGCGCCGCGTACGCGACTCCGCGCTTCGGCCCCGTCAGAAGCGACGCCGCGGTCATCTCCTTGTTGTATTTCGCGACGTTGAAGTACGCGTAGTTGTTGTGCTGCGGCTGGGTGACCTGCTTCCCGTCGAGCAGGATGTTCATGAAGTCGTACGGGTCGGCGTAGTCGGCGCCCCACCGCTCGACGGTCATGTCGAACGACGCCGTCTGCGGGTTCCCCGCGTTCGTGAACTGCTGCGCGCGCGGGAGGAGCTTGATCTCCGCGTCGATCCCGATCTGCTTCAGGTTGTACTGGATCAGCTGCGCCTGGAGCGGCGCGGTTCCGGCGTTCGACGACCAGAGGACGGCTTTGCCGCCGCGGAGGTTGCCCTCGGCGAGCTTCCGTGCCTGCTTGATCGTGTTCGCCGTGACCTTGAGCGGATAGATGCCCGCCGGCTTGTAGCCGAGCATCCCGGGCGGGAGAATCTGCCCGGTCCGCTTGCCGTACAGGTAGCCGCCCTGCGCCGAGAAGGCCTGGCGGTCGACCGCCCAGTTGACGGCCTTCGCCAGCTGCGGGTTGTTCTTGAACAGCGGCCGGGAGTGGTTCATCGCGACGTAGCGGATGTCGAGCTGCGGACGCACCTGCACGCGCCCGTCCTTCTTGTTGAGCCCGTACTTGGAGACGACGTTCTTCCACTCGGTCGCCGGGATCCCGCCGGAGGCGTAGTCCGACGTGCCCTTCTCGACGTTCTGGAACTCGACGTCGACGCTGTTGCCGATGTTCACCTGGATAGTGTCGGCGTTCGCCGTGCGCCCACCCTTGTAGTGCGGGTTGCGCTTGAGCGTGATCGACCGCCCGGGCGTGCGGGAGGCGAAGTAGTACGGCCCGCAGGAGGCGTACTGGTTGATCCCGTTCGCGTCGATCTGGCGCGCGAGCGTCGGGTCGATCGCCTGGTAGAAGGGCATCGCCAGCCGCGCGAGCAGGTCGGGCGACGCCTTCGTCAGCTGGATCGTGAGCTTGTTGCCCCTGGCCTTGACCCCCGAGACGGAGCCCGCCTTGCCGTCCACCGCCGCCTGCGCGCCCTTGATGATGTCGAGGAACGCGACGCCCGTCGACTGCATCTTCGGGTTGGCGAAGCGGTTCACCGCGTCGACGAAGCTCTGCGCGGTGACGGCCTTGCCGTTCGAGAACTTGAAGCCCGGCTTGATGGTGAACGTGTAGGTCTTGCCGTCCTTCGAGACGAGCGGCAGCCCGGAGGCGACCTCGGGCGTCGCGACGGCGCCGGCGGCGCCCTCCTTGTCGGGCCAGTTCATCAGCTTGCAGGCCGTCGTGGCCTCGAGCTTCCACGTCTCGCCGTAGTACGAGAGCTGCGGGTCGATGTAGTCGACGTCCGTTGTCATGTCGAGCACGATCGTCCCGCCCCTCTTCGCCGTCGGGCCGGCGGTCGCCGCCGCGACGAGCAGGAGGGACAGGCTCGAGATCGCGAGCGCGATCCCGAGCAGGCGCTTCCCCTTCATGTGGCTCCTTTCCGAGGTTTGACGTGCGCGGGTCACCGGGACCCCCGTGGGTCGAACGCGTCACGCAGCCCGTCGCCGAGCAGGTTGAACGCCAGCGTCGTCAAGAGCAGCGCGACGCCCGGCCAGACCATGAGGAGTGGCCGGGAGGTGTAGTACTGCGGCGCGTCGGCGAGCAGATTGCCCCAGCTCGCCGTCGGTAGCTGGATGCCCAGACCGAGGAACGAGAGGCCGGCCTCGGCGAGGATGAACGCGGCCACGTTGAGCGTCGCGAGGACGATCAGCGGGCCGACGAGGTGCGGGAAGACGTGCGAGCGAATGATCCGCCGGTTGCTCGCGCCGACCATGCGGGCGGCCTCGACGAACTCCTTCTCGCGGATCGAGAGCGCGACGCTCCGCATCACGCGCGCGGAGTAGAACCAGCCGAGCAGGCCGAAGACGAGGACGAGCGTGACGACCCCTTCGCCGAGGAACCCGAACGTGACGTGGTTCAGTCGGGTGCCGAGCGTCCCCGCGAGCGTGATCACGAAGAGCAGGTAGGGGAACGCCATCGTCAGGTCGACGAGCCGGGAGATCGTCGTGTCCGCCCACCCGCGGTAGAAGCCCGCGACCGCGCCGGCGATCGACCCGAGCAGGAGTGAGAGCAGCGTCGCGCCCACGCCCACCTCGAGCGAGACCTGTGCGCCGTAGAGGAGCCGCAGGAACTCGTCCCGCGCGAGCGTCGAGTCGGAGCCGAGCACGAAGAGCTGCTGTTCGAGCTCGCCGTTCTCGGTGAGCTTGCCGACGTGCGTCCACGGGCCGGCCGGCAGCTGGTCGGCGTCGAGCCCGCCGGAGACGAGGAACGGCTCGTTCGGCCCGTGACCCAGGAAGTGCGAGGCGAGCGGGGCGCCGGCGAAGGCGGTGATGAAGAGCAGGACGATGAACACGCCGCCCGCGAGCGCGAGCTTGTCGCGCTTGAGGCGGAGCCAGACGCCCTCCCAGTACCCGCGCGCCTCGACCGCCGCGACGTCGAGATCGTCGTCGACGGCGGCGTCCTCCGGCGGCAGTGCGGCTCTGCCCCGGAGGATCACCGCCTGCCCGTTGGCCGCGGCCTCGGCGCTGTCTGCGAGATTGCTCACCGCGGCACCACTGCGGCTGCCCTGGGCACCCAGTTGTCGACGACCCACCGGGACGCAGGCCCGGAACCCAGCTTCTTGAGCTCGAGGAAGAACACCTGGGCGCGCACGCCCGCCCCCTTGCGCGGGAGCAGCGCCACCTCGAGCAGCGCGCTCCTCGTGTACGACGCGTCGACCTTGTAAGGCGCGACGTCGAGCTTGTCGACCGGATAGGGGACGACCGGGTTCTCGCCGGAGGTCCACCGCTCCTTCGTGAGGCCGCCGCGGAGGTTCGGGCCGACGAGCGTCCACGCCTCGTCGAGGTTCTTGCGGGCGACCGCGGTCTGGATGAAGCGCACCGCGACCCGACGCGCATCCTCCGCGAGCGGCGCCTCGAGGAGCTGCTCCGGCTGCTGCGCCGGCGTGGCGCTCAAATGCTGTGGCGCAGGGTTCTTGTTCGGGCCCAGCACGAGCACGCCGACGATCGCCGCGATGAGCGCGAGACCGCCGGCCGCCCACGCGAGGCGGCGCCGCGTGGCGCGCCCCATGCGGGGCGATCCCTCGCGGCGCGCGGGCGCAGGTGCGGTCGGGTGGCTCGTGCTGGTGGTCGCCAGGTCCTCGAGCCGTCGATCTCGGGGATCCGGCCCGGCGGGGTTTCCGCCGGCCGGATTGCCCGACACCTGACGACGGCTACGTGTCTACTGGACCGACGACGCGAAAATCCAGGAAACGTCGAAAACTTCGACCGGTGTTTCGGTGTCCGACTTCAGTCGGACACCTTGCGCGGACCGCGTGGCACTGCGTCGGACGAAGGTGTCGGACTGAAGTCCGACACCGGGTGACGCCAGGGCCAGGCTCAGCCCTCGGCGGGCCGGGGCGTGACGCCCCAGAGCGACGGCGCGGGCCGGCGTCCGCGCTCCCGCCGGGCGAGCTCGGCGAGCTGCGCCTCGGCGTTGTCGAGCAGCTTCAGCACGGCGCGGCCGTGCGCGACGACGACCTTGCCGGCCGGCGTGACCATCACCGACCGCGAGCCGCTCCCACGCACGAGGAGCGACTCCCCGATCGCGGCCTCGAGCTGCGCGATCTGGTGGCTGATCGTGGAGCGGGAGTAGCCGAGCC
>DASTKF010000344.1:0-6164 GCA_035716065.1 Gaiella sp. | reverse complement strand
GCGGCTCACGTACCTCGGCCAGCCCGCCTACGGCTTCGCGGCGTCGACGAAGGGCGTGCCGGCGGACGGGTTCGGGCGCAACATCTACCTCGACACGCTCGACTCGGCGTACGGGCCGGGCTGGAAGCGCGAGAACAGCTTCCTCGCACACCGCGGCACGGGCGTCTTCTGCTACGGGCTGTACCCGCACGACCCGTACCCCGGCTACCCGGCCGTCGGCAAGCGCCCGGCCGGCAAGGGCACGCGCTACCGGGCGACCGTGATCGGCCCCGGCGTCCTGCCCGACGTGGCCTGGGAGGGCGCCGCGCCCGGAGCCTACGACGAGGCGCTCGACCGGCAGCTCGTCGAGCAGCAGCGCGCGCTGTACGCGAACGACACGCTCTGCAAGCCCCTCTGATCGCCGTACGATCCGGCTGGTGCGAGCCACGGCGCAGATCGAGGCCGTCGTCTTCGACATGGACGGCGTGCTCGTCGACACCGAGCACCTCTGGGACGAGGTCCGGGAGGAGCTGACCGCCGAGTGGGGCGGGCGGTACACGCCCGAGGCGCAACAGGCGATGATGGGGATGAGCTCACGCGAGTGGTCGCGCTACCTCCACGAGATCGTCGGGCTTCGCGAGCAGCCGGAGGTGATCAACCGAGAGGTCGTCCGGCGGATGCTCGCCCGCTACGAGGTCGATCTGCCCGTGATCCCTGGCGCGGTGGACGCGGTGCGCAGGCTCGCGTCGGCCGGCTACCGCCTCGCGGTCGCCTCGTCGTCGAACCGCGAGCTGATCGACACCGTCCTGCGCCGACTCGAGCTGACGGCGCTGTTCGAGGTGACGGTGTCGTCCGAGGAGGTCGCCCGCGGGAAGCCGGCGCCCGACGTCTACCTCGAGGCGGCACGGCGTCTCGGAGTCGACCCGGCTCGCTGCGCCGCCGTCGAGGACTCCGCGAGCGGGATCCGTTCAGCGCATGCTGCGGGGATGCGCGTGATCGCGTATCCGAACCGGCACTATCCGCCGGCGGACGAAGTCCTCGCGCTTGCCGACCACGTGCTGACGGGACTCGACGCCCTGACGCCTGCGCTCCTCGCGGGCGACGTCGTCCGTCTCGACTAGCCCACGCGCCCGAGCAGGACGCAGGCGTTGTGTCCGCCGAGGCCCATGGCGTTCGAGAGCGCGACGTCGACCTCGACACGGCGCGCCTCGTTCGGCACGTAGTCGAGGTCGCACTCCGGGTCCGGGTTCCGGTAGTTGATCGTCGGCGGGAGGACGCCGTTTCGCAGCGCGAGCGCGCACATCATCGCCTCGACCGCGCCCGCCGAGCCGAAGCAGTGCCCCGTCACGGACTTCGTCGACGAGACCGCAAGACGGTAGGCGTGGTCGCCGAACACCTGCTTGAGCGCGCGCGTCTCGGCGAGGTCGCCGAGCGGGGTCGACGTCCCGTGCGCGTTGACGTAACCCACTCGCTCCGGAGCGACGCCCGCGGCGTCGAGAGCAGCACCGATCATCGCGGCAACGCCGATCGCCTCCGGCTCGGGCTGGGCGAGGTGATGGGCGTCGTTGGAGGCGCCGTAGCCGAGCACCTCCGCGTAGATCGTCGCGCCGCGCGCGCGTGCGGCCTCGAGCTCCTCCAGCACGAGGATGCAGGCACCCTCCCCCATCACGAACCCGGCGCGGGTCGCGTCGAACGGGCGCGACGCGCGCGCCGGGTCCTCCTCCTCGGCGACGAGCCCGCGCATCGCGCAGAACCCGGCGAGGATCAGCGGCGTGATCGGCGCCTCGGTGCCCCCGGCAAGAACGACGTCGGCCTGGCCGCGCCGGATCGACGCCGCCGCCTCGCCGATCGCGGTCGAGCCGGTCGCGCACGCGGAAACGGGCGCGAAGTTCTGTCCCTTGAGGCCGAGCTGGATCGCGATCTGCCCGCTCGCGGTGTCGACGAGCACCGAGGGGATGAAGAAGGGCGAGACGCGATCCGGCCCGCGCTCGGCGAAGACTTGCTGCTGCTCGACGATCGTCGCGATCCCACCGATCGCCGACCCGACGAGGATCCCGACACGCGCGGGATCGACGCCCTCCAGCCCTGCATCGTCCCACGCCTCCTTCGCGGCGGCCACGGCGAGGAGGACATTGCGGTCCATGCGTCGCGCCTCCTTCGGCGGCACGAGCTCGCCGGGGTCGAAGCCGCGCACCTCAGCGGCGATCCGCACCGGGTACTCGGAGGCGTCGAACGCCTCGATCCACCCCACGCCGCTGCGACCCGATACCGCGGAATCCCAGGTCGATGCGGCATCGAGGCCGATCGGCGTGACCGCCCCGAGGCCGGTGATGACGACGCGCCGCACGATCCGCGGAGACTACTCGGCACGGTGTCGGACTTCAGTCCGACACCTACCGGCGCGGACGCACCTCCCGCCTCAAAGGTGTCCGACTCGAAGTCGGACACCGGGGTCGGGCACCTAGACTGAACCCGTGCCGCGCGCCCGTCGAACGAGCGAGCCCGTCGAGCGGCCGGCCGACCTCGACGCCGCGATCCCGTTCCCGCCGATGGAGGCGGAGCTCGTCCGCGAGCTGCCCGAGGGCGACGAGTGGCAGTACGAGCCGAAGTGGGACGGCTTTCGCGGCCTGCTCGAGAACGCGTCCGGCGAGCTGCGCCTGTGGTCGCGGAACGCGCGGCCGCTGCTCCGTTACTTCCCCGAGCTCGCGCCGCTCGGAGAGCTGCTCCCGGTGAGTTCCTGCCTCGACGGCGAGATCGTGATCGTGCGGGACGGTGTGCTCGACTTCGACGCGATGCAGACGAGGCTGCACCCGGCCGAGAGCCGCGTGCGCAAGCTCTCCGCGGAGATCCCGGCGACCTTCGTCGCGTTCGACCTGCTCGTCTGGGACGGCGTCGAGCACTGGTCTGAGCCGCTCGGCTCGCGCCGGTCGAAGCTGGAAGAGCTCGCGCGCGGCTTCGTCCTGTCCCCCTGCACCGGCAACCGCGACGAGGCGCTCGAGTGGCTCGACTCCTTCGAGGCGATCGGTCTCGACGGGGTGATCGCCAAGCGGCGCGACGAGCCCTACCGCGCGGGGGAGCGCACCGCCGTCGTGAAGGTGAAGCCGGAGAAGACGGCCGACTGCGTGGTCGCCGGACTTCGCTGGAAAGGCGACGGCGAGCGACGGATCGCGACGCTCCTGCTCGGGCTCTGGGACGACGACGGCGACCTCGACTACGTCGGCTCGGCCGCGGTCGCCCCGGCCCGCCACGACGAGATCGCGGCAGTCGTCCTGCCGCTGCTGGAGGACGCGCCCGAACGCCGCTTCTCGGAGCCGAACCGCTGGGGCGGCGGCGAGCTCGAGGAGGCGCCCGTGCGCCCCGAGGTCGTCGTCGAGGTGCGCTACGACAAGGTGCAGGGCCGGCGCTTCCGCCACGGGACGAAGCTCCTGCGGCTCCGCCCCGACAAGGATCCGGCGCAGTGCACCTGGCGCGAGGTGCGCCCGCCGCTCGAGCCCGGCGCATCCGTCGCGCGGCTCCTGGGGCAATAGGGTCACGGGATGGCCTCCCCCTTCGTCGAGCTCGAGGTCGGCAGCCGGACGGTCAAGGTCACGAATCCCGACAAGGTGCTCTTCCCCGATGCGGGGCACACGAAGCGCGACCTCGTCGACTACTACCTCGCCGTCGGGGACGGGATCGTCCGGGCACTTCGCGAGCGCCCGACGCAGCTGCGGCGGTTCCCGGACGGGATCGGGGGCGAGCAGATCTATCAGAAGCGCGTTCCCCAGAAGCGGCCGGAGTGGGTCGAGGTCGCGCGCGTCACGTTCCCGTCCGGCCGCCACGCGGACGAGCTCTGCGTCACCGAGCTCGCGCAGGTGATCTGGGGCGCGAACCTCGCCGTGATCGACTTCCACCCGTGGCCCTCGCGACGCGCGGACGTCGACCGGCCCGACGAGCTGCGGATCGACGTGGACCCGCAGCCGGGGACGGACTTCGCGGACGCGAAGCGCGTTGCCGCCGTCGTGCGCGAGACGCTCACCGAGATCGGCTACACGGGCTGGCCGAAGACGTCCGGCAACAGGGGGATCCACATTGCCGTGCGGATCGAGCCGCGCTGGGAGTTCCCGGTCGTCCGCCGCTGCGCGCTCGCGTTCGCCCGCGAGATCGAGCGCCGCGCCCGCGACCTCGTCACGACCGCGTGGTGGAAGGAGGAGCGCGGCGAGAAGGTGTTCATCGACTACAACCAGAACGCCCGCGACCGGACGATCGCGTCCGCGTACTCCGTACGGCCGCGACCCGACGCGACCGTGTCGGCGCCGGTCACGTGGGACGAGCTGCCGGACGTCGAGACCGAGGACTTCACGCTCGTGACGATGCAGGAGCGGTTCGCGAAGCTCGGCGACGTGCAGGCGGGAATCGACGACGTCGTGTGCGACCTCGGGGTGCTGCTCGAGTGGGTCGAGCGCGACGAGGCCGCGGGCGAGGGCGAGGCGCCGTACCCGCCGAACTTCCCGAAGATGCCCGGCGAGCCGCCGCGGGTGCAGCCCTCGCGGGCGAAGAAGCCCGAGAGCTGATCGCCGTTCAGTACGCTTCCCGAACTGAAGTGTCGCGCAGGGCTTGCTAGCCTCGCGCCGCGAGCCCACCCCCCTTCGGAGGAGACGATCCATGCGGAAACTGCTCATCCCGAGCCTCGTCCTGGCAACTGCGGCCCTCGCCCTGACGGCGACGGCCACGGGCGCGCGCACGTCCGGCGCCGCGCAGGGCGCGATCCCCGGCTGCGCCAAGGGCTCGCTCAACCTCGTCGACGACGGTGTCTTCACCGTCGGCGCGGACAACCCCGCCTTCCCGCCGTGGTTCGGCGGTGCCGAGAAGACGAAGCCGTGGAAGGTCTCCGACCCGTACAGCGGCAAGGGCTACGAGTCCGCGGTCGCGTACGCCGTCGCGAAGGAGCTCGGGTTCACGAAAGCGCAGGTGAAGTGGACGGTGGTTCCGTTCAACAACTCGTTCCGGCCCGGCAAGAAGCCCTTCGACGTCTACATCACGCAGGTCTCCTACACGCCGGAGCGGGCGAAGGCCGTCGGCTTCTCGATGTCCTACTACTACGTCAACCAGTCGGTCGTCGGCCGCAAGGGCAAGCCGATCTCCAAGGTCAAGTCGATCGCCGGTCTCAAGCCGTTCAAGCTCGGCGCCCAGGTCGGGACGACGAGCTACACGTACATCACGAAGTACATCAAGCCGTCCTCCAAGCCCCTCGTCTTCGACACGAACGACGCGGCGGTGCAGGCGCTGAAGAACGGCCAGATCGACGGGATCGTCGTCGACCTGCCAACCGCCTTCTACGTCACCGCCGTTCAGGTGTCCGACGGCGTGATCGTCGGCAAGCTGCCGACGCGCGGCACCAAGGAGCACTTCGGGATGGTGCTGCAGAAGGGCAACTCGCTCACCGGCTGCGTGAACAAGGCGCTCAACCGGCTCTGGCGAAACGGGACGATCAAGAAGCTCCAGACGACGTACCTGGCGCGCGCGGGCGCGCCGGACATCAAGTAACCGGGCCTGGACGGGAACCGGAGCTCCCGGATTCTCGGCGGTGGCACCGTCCGCGTCTCGAAGGAGGCGCGGACGGTCGCCATCGCTCTCCTCTCGACGGCCGTCTTCGTGACGGTCGTCGTCGTGATCGTCACCCGCTCGCCCGGGTGGGGCGCGTTCAAGGCGTACTTCCTCGACGGGGAGATCTTCCGGGACAGCTTCCGCGAGATTCTCGACGCGTTCTGGCTGAACGTGAAGCTGTTCCTGACCGCCGAGGCGTTCATCCTCCCTGCCGCGCTCTTCGTTGCCGTGCTGCGCTCGCTGCCGGGGCCGGTCTTCTTCCCCATCCGCGCGCTCGCGATCGTGTATACCGACCTGTTCCGGGGCCTCCCCACGATCCTCGTCATCTCGCTCCTCGGCTTCGGAATGCCCGCGCTCGGCCTTTCGTGGGTGCCCATCTCGCAGTTCTTCTGGGCCGTCGTGGCTCTCGTGCTCGTCTATACGGCGTACGTCTCGGAGGTGTACCGCTCGGGGATCGAGTCGGTGCACCCGAGCCAGGCCGCGGCCGCCCGCTCGCTCGGCCTCACCCACGGCCAGGCGCTCCGCTTCGTCGTGCTGCCGCAAGCGGTGCGGCGCGTGATCCCGCCGCTCCTCAACGACTTCATCGGGCTCCAGAAGGACAC
>DASTKF010000343.1:0-4819 GCA_035716065.1 Gaiella sp. | reverse complement strand
CGGGCCGGCTCCCAGCGCTTTCATCGGTCAGCCGAGCCTGACCGGGAACGAGACGAGCCGGCGGGTCGAGATCCCGCCAAGCAGGTCCTCGCCCTGCTTGCGCGCCCGTGCGAACACGACGAGCAGCTGCTGCTGGTTGCTCGCCGGGAAGAACCGCAGGCGGCTCATCGTGAGGATCGCCCAGCCGTCGTTCCCCGTCGGCTGCTCGGTCGCCGAGAACTGCTGGTACGGAGTCGGCGTTGCGTAGACGAGCGCGCCCTCGACGGGGCGGCCCTTGCACGCCGTGACCTGGAAGCTGACGCGGATCGTCCTCGTCTCGCGGGTTACGGGCGACGGCGTGATGCGCTGGCGGCTGATCTGCAGGCGGATCGGCGGCGCGAGCTGGTCGACGTCGATGGGACCTGTCCCGGTGGGGCAGCCGGCGGTGCCGGACCCCTGCGTGACGACGGCGGTCTGCGCAGACGTGGCGGTATTCGAGCCCGTCGTGTTCGTCGCCGTGACCGCGACACGGATCGTCTTGCCGTTGTCCGTGCTCGTCAGCATGTACGTGCTCTGCGTCGCCGACGCGATCGCGGCGCACGTCGCCCCGTTGGTGTCACAACGCTGCCAGGCGTACGCGTACGTGATTCCGGTGCCGGTCCACGTGCCGGGGGTCGAAGTCAGCGTCTGACCGACGACCGCGGAGCCGACGATGGTCGGCAGGGCGGTGTTCGGCGGGCCTGCCTGGCCGCTGATCGTGGCGGTGGCGTTGGAGGCGACGGTCAGCGACCCGTCGGCGTTCGAACCGGTCACGCGGACACGGAGGCGCGAGCCGACATCGCCTGCGGCGACGACGTACGCGGTGGTCGACGCTCCTCCGATGACCGCACAGTCCGAGCCGTCGGATGCCCCGCCCGACGTCGGGCACCTGACCCACTGGTACGCGAACGTCGGCTCTCCCGTCCAGCTGCCCGGCGCCGCGGTGAGCGTCTGGCCGAGGGACGGAGTGCCCGAGATCGTCGGCTGAGCGGTGTTGGTCGGGGCCGCCTGCTGGCGTGCGGACCCGACGGGGACCAGCACGGCGAGCACGGCGGCGCCGACGATCGCGATGACGGCCGTGCGACGTGTCACGAACCGGCGCGATTCATGAGGGGTGGTCATGATCCTGCCTCCTTGTCGTTGACGGCGCTTCGATCGTCCCCGAACTCTGTGTGGAGGGTATGAAGGGACGGTCGGAGCACGCTCCACGGAGTCGATACCCACCCGCCACTTTCGTCTCACGCAGCCGAAGCCCTGTCGAGGCCCCGTCGGGCCGCGGCGAGTTGGTGGCGACGCTCCTGACGGTCAGGCCACGAGCTCGAGTCGGTTGCCCCAGGGGTCGTCGACGAAGAAGCGCGTGGCTCCGGGAATCTCTGCGGGGTCGGCCCAGCGGACGGCGATCCCGCCCGCCTCGAGGAGAGCGGCGAGCCGCTCGAGCTCGCGAGGCGTCGAGACGCGGAGCGCCGGATGGGCCTTGCTCGCGGCCACGAACGGGTCGGCCACGCCGACATGCAGCTCCTGGGCGGCACCGACGCGGAACCAGACGCCGCCGCGCGTGACGAGCGCGTCCGGCTTCGGGATCTCCTCCAGCCCGAGCAGCGCGCCGTAGAAGCCGCGCGCCGCATCCTCACAACCGGCGGGCGCGGCGACCTGGACGTGGTCGAGGGCGACGATCGGCCCGTTCATGCAGAGAAGCTCGGCGTTCCGCGTGACCCCGGGCCGGAAAAGCGAACCCGCTTCTCCAGGTGGGTGCCCTGCCGGATTCCGGTGAAACCGTCCTCCGGACCCGGGCTCCCTTCGTGTCGTCGTTGGTTCACGTCGAGAGCCCGAGGTCACGCGCAACGTCGAGCTGCACCCAGTCTACTCGGCTTTCCCGCGCCGCGGTCAGCCTGGTGTCGCGTAGCGCCAGTCGATCGCCTGCGTGCCGTCCAGTCCAACGAGCGTCGCAAGCGCCGGCGTCAGCTCGAACTGCCGCCCCGTGGCGGTGAGCTCGTTGTCGATCACCTCGGTGAGCACCGTCTCGCCGCCGTAACGGATCAGGATCTTCGCGCCGCACGGCAGCACCGGGTGCGTGACCCCGAGCGAGCGCTGAGTCAGCACGAGCCCGCAGCTCGTCCGCTCGGCATCGACGCCCGGCGCGCGCGGCGCAGCAAGCGCCTCGTACCAGCCGCCGCCGGCCGCCACGGCGCCGGTCGGCGCCGCCACCGGCTCCGCGTCGCGCTGTTCGACCACCGCGACCGCGATCAGGCCCGCGAGCAGGGCGACGGCGGCGAGCGACAGCAGACGCTGGACGACGCGCGCGCTCAGCCTGGCTCCTGCGGCACGACCGTGAGGCCGAGCTCGTCGAGCTGCGCCTGCGTGATCTCGCTCGGTGCGCCGGACATCGGATCGAGCCCAGCCTGGTTCTTCGGGAAGGCGATCACGTCGCGCAGATTCGGCTCGGCAGCGAGCACCATCGTCATGCGGTCGATGCCGAGCGCGATCCCTCCGTGCGGCGGGGCGCCCATCGCCAGCGCGTCGAGGAGGAAGCCGAACTGCGAGCGTTGCTGCTCCTCGGTCAGCGCGAGAAGATCGAAGACGCGCGCCTGGATGTCGGGCTCGTGGATCCGGAACGAGCCGCCGCCGAGCTCGTTGCCGTTGACGATGATGTCGTAGGCGTGGGCGAGCGCCTCCCCCGGCTCGTCCGCGAAGCGGTCCTTCCAGACGTCGGCGGGACGGGTGAACGGATGGTGCTTCGCGCTCCAGCGCGCCTCGTCCTCGTCCCATTCGAACATCGGGAAGTCCGTCACCCAAAGGAATGTGAACGCGTCGTCGTCGATCAGTCCGAGCTCCCGGCCCAGATGGAGGCGGAGATGCCCGAGCACCCGCGAGGTCAGTTCCCAGCGGTCGGCGACGAATACCAGCGTCTCGCCCGCGGCAGGCGCCAGCGCCTCCAGCTCGGCCTCGGAGAGGAACTTGGCGATTGGCGAGCGAATCTCTCCCGACTCCGCGTCACGGGACAGGTAGGCGAGCCCTTTCGCGCCGCGCTCCTTCGCGAGCTCCTCGAGCGCAGCGATCTCGGTACGCGAGTACGTTCGAGGGACGCGCAGGAACCGGACCGCCTCGGCTCCTGCGAAGACCCCGAAGCCGGAGCCGCGGGTCGCGGCGGTCGCGTCCTCGAGCTCGAGCTCGAACCGCGTGTCGGGCTTGTCCGTGCCGAACCGCCGGTCGGCCTCGTCGTACGTCATACGGGCCCAGGGCGTCTCGATCTCGACGCCGATGCAGTCACGCCAGATCGTCGAGAACATCCGCTCCATCAGCGCGAAGAGCACCTCCTGGTCGGGGAAGCTCATCTCGACGTCGAGCTGCGTCAGCTCCTGCACGCGGTCGGCGCGGAGATCCTCGTCCCGGAAGCAGATCGCGATCTGGTAGTAGCGGTCGAAGCCCGCGATCATCGTCAGCTGCTTGAGGGTCTGCGGGCTCTGCGGGAGCGCGAAGAAGCGCCCCTTGTGGAGACGGCTCGGGACGACGAAGTCGCGGGCGCCCTCGGGCGTCGACTTGTAGAGGATCGGCGTCTGGATGTCGAGGAACCCAGCGTCCTCCATGTGGCGCCGGATGATCCCGACCATCTTCGCGCGAAGCTCGATGTTCCGCTGGAGTTTCTCGCGGCGGAGGTCGAGCCACCGGTAGCGCAGGCGCAGCGTCTCGTCGACGTTCTCCTCGTCGAGCTGGAACGGGAGCGGCGTCGAGCGCGAGACGATCTGGAGGGCGTCGACGGCGAGCTCGACCTCTCCGGTGGCCATCCTCGGGTTGACCGTCTCGGCGGATCGCGCGACGAGCTCCCCCGTCGCCTGAAGGACGAACTCGTTGCGGATCTCGCCTGCGAGCGCGGACGCCTCGGGCGCACGCTCCGGGTTGATCACGAGCTGGGTGATGCCCGTTCGGTCGCGCAGGTCGACGAACACGAGGCCCCCGTGATCGCGACGGCGGGCCGTCCAACCGGCGAGTGTCACCGTCCGGCCGGCGTGCTCGAGCCGCGGCTCGCCGCACATCATGTCCCTCCAGCTCACGCCGAGAGCCTAGAGACGATCTCGGCGTGCTCGATCTGCTCGTCCTCCCGGCCCGGCTGCCGGAGCGATGCCGTGTCGGAGCCGACCACGACGATCTGAGTCGCGCCCAGGCGTCGGGCCTGCGTCAGCTGCCCCTTCAGTGAGCGGCCCGCGTAGTCGGTCTCCGCGGCGATCCCGGCTCGACGAAGCTCGGCGAGCCAGCGGGCGGCCCTGTCGCGCGGCGCCCCCTCGTCGAGAACGAGGAAGACGTCGATGCCCGCGCCTCCCGGGACGTCCACGCCCTCCTCCTCCATGGCGATCAGGAGACGTTCGATGCCGGCGCCGAAGCCGATGCCAGGGGTCGGAGGCCCGCCGATCTCCTCGACGAGGTAGTCGTAGCGCCCACCCCCCGTGATGGTCGAGTTCTGGTTCTCCGTCGGGCCGATGAACTCGAACGTGGTGCGCGAGTAGTAGTCGAGGCCTCGCACGAGGGTCGGGACGAGCGTGTAACGGACGCCGGTCGCGTCCAGCCCGGCACGGACCGCTGCGAAATGCTCGACGCAAGCGACGCACAGCGACTCGCCGATCTTCGGTGCCTCGTCGAGCGCGTCGCGAACGGTCGAGGGCTTCGCGAGGTAGTTGTCGAACACGCGCAGGGGGCTCACCTCGACCTTGTCGCGCGTGTCCTGGTCGAGGCGGTTGCCGTTCTCGGCCAGCCAGGCGCGCAGCGTCTCGAGGTAGGCGGGACGGCAGTCGCGGCAGCCGATCGAGTT
>DASTKF010000342.1:0-2669 GCA_035716065.1 Gaiella sp. | reverse complement strand
GGCGATGACGAAGCAGGGCGTCTCGTCGGCGATCCGGCGACCGTCGATCTGGAGCTCGCGCACCGCGCGATCGTACCCCTCAGGTTCGCGGGCGCACGTGCCGACACAGAGCGGGTGCGTTCCGAGACCCCGGATAGGGTGGCGCCGGTGGCGTCGTCGCTCTCGATCCTGATGCCCGTCTACAACGAGCTCGCGACGGTCGAGCGCGCCATCGACGACGCGCTGACGGCCGAGCTGCCGGTCGAGTCGCGCCAGCTCGTGCTCGTGGACGACGGGTCGAAGGACGGGACGCGCGAGCTGCTCCAGGGTCGCGAGCTGCCGGAGAACGTGACGCTCGTCCTGCACGAGCGAAACCGGGGCAAGGGCGCCGCATTGCAGACTGCGCTCCAGCACGCGACCGGCACCTGGTCGGCCGTGCTCGACGCCGATCTCGAATACCGGGCGTCCGACCTCGGACCGCTGCTCGAGCCTCTTCTCTCCGGCCAGGCGAACGTCGTGTTCGGCACCCGCTCGTGGGCGAGCCACTCCGCGTACAGCTTCTGGTACGTGATGGGGAACAAGGGCGTGACGTTCGCGACGAACGTGATCTACAACTGCTGGATCTCGGATGTCATGACCTGCCACAAGGCAATGTCCACCGAGCTCTTCCGCTCGCTGCACCTCCGGGAGCGGGGTTTCTCGATCGAGCCGGAGATCGCCGCCCGGGTGCTCCGCTCGGGGGAGCGGATCTACGAAGTGCCGATCTCGTACGCGGCGCGGTCGCGTGAGGAGGGCAAGAAGCTCACGGCCCTCGACGGCGTTCGGGTGCTACGCACGCTCCTGCGCTGCAGGGCCGGCTGAGCTCGCAGATCGATACGCCTCGAGAAGCCGCTCCGCGGTCGTCGCCGGCGTGACGACGCGCTCGCGCGCAGCTGCCCCGAGGGAGCGGCGCAGCCCCGCGTCGCCGAGGAGGCGCTCGAGCGCGGCGCGGAGCGCGGCCGCGTCGCGCAGAGGAACCAGCAGGCCGGTCACGCCGTCCTCCACCGCGTCGAGCAGACCGCCGACTCCCGTCGCAACGACCGGGCGGCCGTAGGCCATCGCCTCGCGGGCGACCATGCCGTATCCCTCGCGCCGCGACGGGACCACGACAACTGCCGCCCGCTCGTAGTAGGGGCCGAGCTCGGCCGGGGGAACGAAGCCAGTCGCCTCCGGGAACAGCGGGCGGAGCGGCCCGTCACCGACGACGACGAGCGGCAGCCCCTCCGCAGCATCCGCGAGCTCGCGCACGCCCTTCTCCTCCGACAGGCGCCCGGCGTAGAGGATGTGGGGCGGCTCGTCGGGCTCGCGCACGGAGTCCGGGATCCTCACGCCCTGCGCGATGACACGCACATCCCGGCCCCCGAGCGCGCGCGCGTCGTCCGCGAGGGCCGTCGAGGCGCAGACCACGACGCGCGCGCGACGGGCGAGCCACCGCGCGAGCGGCCTGGCACGCGTCGCAAGGGTCACGTCCGAGCCCCAGAGCTGCAGCACGACCGGCTTTCCCGTCGCCAGCGCGGGAACCATGCTCGGGAGCCAGTGCGCGTGGACGACGTCCGCCCCACGCGCCGCCCGACGCGCGGCGCGCGCGTACGAGAGGAAGAAGAGCGGCAACACGAGCACCTTCCACGGCGCAGCACGGAGGTTGTTGACGATGCCGTCCCCGTAGGCGATCCCGTAGTGGCGGAAGCTCGCAGGCGAGACGACGCGCACCTCGGCCCCGGCGGCCCGCAGCGCCTCCACGCCGTCGCGCACGAACGTCCCGGCAACGTCGTCCGCGTGGCGCGGGTACGACGTCGTCAGGACACAGACCTTCACGTCCCGTTCAGGCGCCGCGCGAACACGGCCGGCGCGGCGATCGCGAGCAGGGCGATGACATAGAAGTAGTAGAAGGACATCGTCAGGTAGAAGATGTTCGAGGCCATCGTCGAGACGAGCGCCGCGGTGAGGCCCCACCCGAGCGGCCAGACGCGCGCCGAGAGCGGGTCGCCGATCGCAGCGAGCGCGCGACCGATGTGCCGCGTCGCGCCGGCCCGGCGGAACAGGTACACCAGGAACGCGGCGAACACGAGCGTCCCGACGAGGCCCGTCTCGACGAACGAGGCGACGTAGAACGAGTGCGGCCCGAAGTTCGTCTTTCCCGTCTGGAACTCGTAGTAGACGGAGAACGTGTTGACGCCGAGCCCGAACAGCGGGTGCTGCGCGAGCACGTCGGGGATGAAGTCGTAGACGAGGAAGTGCGTCGACGAGCCGCGTCCCTCCGTCGAGAGTCGCGACGTGATGACCTGCTCGAAGAACGCGGCCCTCCGCGCGAGGACCACGAAGAGCCCCGCCATGACGATGCCGAGCGGGACGAGGAACCGCGCGGTCAAGAAATGCCTCCGGTAGGGGATGAGCAGCACGAGGAAGCCGCAGCCGAGCCCCAGCATCCCGCTGCGGGACAGCGTCGCCAGCTCGACGACGAGCAGAAAGCCGAGGAGGACGGCGAGCGGGGTCCGGTAGCGGTGCCCTCGCTCGAGCCGCAGGTAGATCGGCAGCATCAGCACGAGCACCGCCGCGAGCTCGATCCCCAGGTGGTTCGGGTCGCCGGTGAGGGCGTTGATGCGGAAGACGTTCTGACCCTCGATCGCGCCGTAGATGTTGATCTTGCTCGC
>DASTKF010000341.1:0-2471 GCA_035716065.1 Gaiella sp. | reverse complement strand
GTCCCGGCGGTCCCGGCACGACGATCAACGGACGCGACCGCCATCCCGTCGTCCACATCGCATACGAGGACGCCGAGGCGTACGCCGCCTGGGCCGGAAAGCGACTTCCCACCGAGGCGGACTGGGAGTACGCGGCACGCGGTGGGCTCGACGGGGCGATCTTCGCGTGGGGCGACGAGGAGTCTCCGGCCGGGACACCGATGGCGAACACGTGGCAGGGGGAGTTTCCGTGGCGGAACCTGAAGCTCGACGGCTACGAAGGAACGTCGCCCGTCGGCTCGTACCCGCCGAACGGCTACGGGCTCTTCGACATGACCGGCAACGTCTGGGAGTGGACGTCCGACCGCTTCACACCGCGTCACGACCACGCGACGCCGATGCCCTGCTGCGCACCGCGCGACGCCGACGCAGGGCAGCCCGACGACCACGGCGCCGGGGAAGCTGGGGCGTTCCCGCGCAGGGTGATCAAGGGAGGCTCGCACCTCTGCGCGCCCGACTACTGCCTGCGTTACCGGCCCGCCGCCCGACAGGGCGAGACGGTCGACACCTCGACGAGCCACATCGGGTTCCGCTGCGTTCGAGGGTCCGAGCTCTGAGCGGTCAGTGCTCGCGGGCGATCCGCCAGGCGGCCCGGAGACCCAGATCCGAGCCACCGTGCAGGAGCCCGAGCGCGTAGACGCGCCCGGCGAAGCGGACGAGCGCGTAGATCGCGGCGAGGACGAGGACGATCGCGAGCGCGTGCTCCCAGAGGGGAACGCCGACGAGCGCGCTCCGTGCAGGGAGCACGAGCGGCGCGGTGAGCGGGAAGACGGTGAGGACGCTTGCGAGCGTGCCTTCGGGATCCGCCGCGAGAACGATGTACGAGGCGAAGTACACGGTGAGCAGCGCGTATGTGACGGGCTGCGCGGCCGTTTCCGCGTTCTGCTGGTTCGAGGCGAGCGCGCCGGCGACGGCGTACGCGACCGCGTAGAGCGCGAACCCGAGTACGAACCACGGGACGACGAGCGCGACGTCTGCCCCGAGCGATGCGGGAACGTCGAAGACGCCGCCGACGAGCAGCCCGACGGCGAAGCCCACGACGAGCACGAGCTGCGCCAACCCGAGCGAGCCGATCCCGATCACCTTTCCGGCAAGCAGGTCACGCGGTCGCACCGCCGACAGGATCACCTCGACGACACGGTTGTTCTTCTCCTCGACGACGCCGCTGACGACCCACTGGCCGTAGAACGCGAGCGACATGAACAGGAGTAGCGAGCCGGCGTACGCGACCAGCAACGCAGCGTCGCCCGGCTCGTCGTCCGGCGGATGCAGCGTGGCCGTGGTCAGCTCGGGCTCCGGCGGCAGCTTGTTCCGAACCGCGCGGACGGCCGTGTCGGCGGCCGCCGCCACCTGCGCATCCACGTTCTTCCGGAAGACGAGGCGGTCGGTCGACACGAGCAGCAGCGCGTCGACCTTGCCTTCCTCGAGGAGCCGGCGTCCAGCCTGCGCCGAGTCGACCGTGCGGAGCTTCACCTTCGCGTCGTCGAACGGCTCCGCCGCCCGTTGCAGGGCGATCGCGAGCCCCGGGGGCGCGGGAGCGGTGACCGCGTAGTCGAACGTGCGCTGCGGGTCGAAGAGCCGCCCGATCACGGCGGAGACGGCCAGGAGCGCAAGGATCAGGAGGGTCGAGGCGATGAAGGCCTTGCTGCGGAGCCGCTCGCGGATCTCGCGCGTGGCGACGAGGGCTATCGCGCGTCTGCCACTCATCGCTCCACCAGCTCCAGGAAGAGCTCCGAGAGCGACGGCGGCCCGTAGGTGAACCCGATCACCGGCGCCGTCCGCTCGGCGGCCGCGAGCACGGCCTGCGGATCGACGTCGCGATCGACCAGCAGGCGGAGGTCGCCGTTCGCGCGCTCGACCACGTCGGCGCCCCGAATCTCCGGCTCCCACCCCGCGGGCGCGCCGTCGAGCCGCAGCGCGATCCGCCGTCGCTCCGAGGCACGCCTCAACGCATCGAGGTTTCCCTCCGCGACGATCCGGCCGCGGTCGATGATCGCAACCTCCTCGCAGATCTCCTCCACGAGATCGAGCTGGTGGCTCGAGAAGAGCACCGCGACCCCTCGGGCCGCCTCGTCGCGGAGGACCTGGGCGAGCGTTCGCACCGCGACGGGATCGAGACCGGCAAACGGCTCGTCGAGGACGAGCAGCTCGGGTGTGTGCACCAGCGCGGCCGCGAGCTGGGCGCGTTGCTGGTTGCCGTGCGAGAGCTCGACCACCTTCGCGTCGGCACGATCGCCGAGACCCAACCGGGTCAGCCATCCCGACGCGGCAGCGTGAGCCTCGCCCGTGTCGAGGCCGTGGAGGCGGCCGAGGTAGGCGAGCTGCTCGCCCACCCGCATCCGCGGGTAGAGCCCGCGCTCCTCCGGCATGTAGCCGAACCGCAGCCGCGCAACGGGCCCGATCGGGGCTCCGTCCCAGAGGACGGCACCCGT
>DASTKF010000340.1:0-4855 GCA_035716065.1 Gaiella sp. | reverse complement strand
GCGGACGAGCTCCTCGCCCGTCGCTCCGGCCGGCGGGGTCTTCGCGCCGGAAGGAGCGGTGATCGTGAGCGCGACCGCGCCGCGCTTCGCGAGCTTCACCGCCGTGTCGAGCTGCTCTTCGCGGTCGTCCCCGGCGCCGTGGAGGAAGACGACCGCCGGCACCTTGCCGCTCGTCGAGGAGGGCGAGACGAGGTAGCCGCCGACCCGGTCGTCGCCGCTCGCGTACGAGATGTCCTCCACGACGACGCCGTCGCGCTCCGAGCGCGTTCCGTGTTGCACGTCGAGCGGCGCGCCGTCGTCGTAGGAGAGCGGACCGTCCGTCTGGCCGCTCGCGCCGCTGCTGCCGCCGCCGCAACCCGCGAGGAGGAGCCCGACGGCGATCGCGAGGAGAGCGTGGCGCACTCCGACGAGGATACGCTCGCGGGATGGAGGCAGAGCGAGACGAACGCCTCGTGCGCGCCGCCTCGTTCGGGGCGGTGGCGGACGCCTACGAGCGTGCCCGGCCGGGATACCCCGACGACGCGGTGCGCTGGCTCGCGGGCGACGAGCCGTGCGACGTCGTCGACCTCGGTGCGGGAACGGGCAAGCTGACACGCTCGCTCGTCGCGCTCGGGCATCGCGTGACAGCGGTCGAGCCGCTCGAGGAGATGCTCGACCGGTTACGGGTCGCCGTGCCCGGGGCGATCGCGGTACGCGGCAGCGCCGAGGAGATCCCGCTGACGGACGGCTCCGCCGACGTCGTCACGTGCGCGCAGGCGTTCCACTGGTTCGATCCCGCGGTTGCGCTCCACGAGATGGCCCGCGTGCTGCGACCCGGTGGGCGGATCGCGCTCGTTTGGAACACGCGCGACGACGCGCAGGCCTGGGTTGCGGAGCTGACCGACACGGTCATCGGCCGGAGCGAGTTCCGCGCGGGCGGCGTGAACGCGACATCGGATCGTGTCGACGAGAGCGGGCTCTTCGGGCCCGTCGACCGGGCGTCGTTCGCCCACGTGCAGTTGCTCGGGCGGGAGGATCTCGTCGAGCTCGTCCGCTCGCGCAGCCAGTGCGCGGTGCTGCCGGAAGACCAGCGCACGCCCGTGCTCGAGCGGGTCGAGTCGCTGTTCGACATGCACGCGAGGGACGGAGTGCTCGCGATGCCGTACGTGACCGAGTGCTTCTGCGCCGTCAGGCGCTAACCCGATAGCACGCGTACGTCGCGTGCGTCAGCGGCCGAAGACCTCTTGACATACGAACACATGTTCGATAGAACATCTGTTCCCCGATGATCGCATGCCTTCTCATCCCGGGATTCGAGTTCCGCGCGGCGCTCCGGTCCCGGCCGAGGCTCGCGGTCCGACCCGCGGCGCTCGCGCCCGAGCCCGGGCGGGAACAGCTCGTCGGGCCCGTCACCCCGGCAGCCGAGGCAGCGGGAGTGACGGCGGGGATGCGCCTGGGGGAGGCCCTCGCGACGTGCCCGGAGCTCGTGCTCGTCGATCCCGACCCGGCGGGCGCGGAACGGGAGTGGGAGGGCGTGCTGCGGCGTCTCGAAGACGCGGGGTTTGCCGTCGAGCCGGTCGAGCCGGGGGTCGTCGTGTTCGAGACCCGTGGGGTGGAGAGGCTCTATGGAGGAGTGGAGGCGGCGCTCATGCGGGCGCTCGCCTCCGTCGGACCTGCCTGGGACCCGCGCGCTGGCGCGGGGCAGCGCCGCTTCGTCGCCCTTGCGGCGGCAAGCGTCGCGCGCCCGGGGCAGGCGGTGATCGTCGAGGGGGAGGAGGAGCAGGCGTTTCTCGAGCCGCTCCCACTCTCGCTCCTGCCGCTGGACGAGGGGCGGTACGCCGAGCTGGAGGGTCTCGGCGTCCGCACCCTCGGCTCGCTCGCCGCCCTGCCTGGGGGCGCCGTGGCCGAGCGGCTGGGTCAGGAGGGGAAGCGGGCGTGGAGCCTCGCGCGCGGCGGGGAGCGCCGCCGCGTGCGCGGGCGATCGCCCGCGGCAGAGTTGGTCGAGGCGCTCTCCTTCCCCGAGGCGGTCGCGAACGAGCTCACCCTGCGCCGCGCGTTCGGCGCGCTGCTCGACAGGATGCTCGCCCGCCCGGAGCGTGCTGGCCGGCCGTTCCGGAAGCTCGCGCTCTCCGCCCGGCTCGTCGGCGGCGGCTCGTGGCGGCGAACGGTGACGCTGCGAGAGTCGTCCGGAGAACGGGGCCGGATCCGATCGGCGCTCGGCCCGAAGCTCACCGAGATCCCGGCCCCCGTGGTCGAGCTGCGGCTCGAGGCGGTGGAGCTCGCCGAGCACACCGGGCAGCAGCTCGCGCTCGTCGCGCCGGAAGGGGAAGAGGCGGGCGCGCGCCTGCGGGAGGGCCTCCGTCAGGTGCGCGCGAGCGCGGGCGGGGGAGCCGTCGGCGGCGTCGTCGAGGTCGCTCCCTGGTCGCGGATCCCCGAGGCGAGAGCGTTGGTGGTGCCGCGGGATGTGTGAGTCTTTCGATCTTTCTCGCATAGCGTTCGCGCGACGGCTTGCGGCAGGAGGCCGGCTTTGCCGGCCGGGAGGCCAGATGCGGGTTGTCGGGTCGCGATGGGGAAGGAGGGGGCTCGTGGGGGAACCATGGGTTCCCCCACGTCTGGTCGAGGTCGCTCCCTGGTCGCGGATCCCCGAGGCGAGAGCGTTGGTGGTGCCGCGGGATGTGTGAGTCGGGGGAAGGAGACGGTTCGTGTCAGGGTCGAGCGCGCGAACCGCCGTTCGGCGGCGATGAGCGCGGCCGGTGAGGCACACGTCGTACGCGTCGATGCCGTCCGTCGAGGTGTTGCAGGGCGGCTGAACGCACCGCGTCCGGCGCTCGTCGAGACGGCCGTCGGCGGAGAGCCGCGGCTCGTCGACCGGGAGCTCGTCGTCGTCGTGCGGGAGGAGTGGCGTGTCGTCGACCGCTGGTGGACGGACGACCCGGTCGACCGCCGCTACTTCGAGGTCGTGCTCGAATCGGGCCGCAACGCATGCGTCTACCGCGATGGGGAACGGCGGTGCTGGTTCACGCAGCGCGCATAGCGACCGGTGTCCGACTTCAGTCGGACACCTGCGTCCCTGCCGTCGGCGGGATCGAATGATCCTGCGCGACCGCCTCCGCCGCGAGTGGCTCCCATTCGTCCGCCTGCTCGGGCGGGACGACGACCCACTGGCGGAAGGGCTGACCGCGCCCACCGGGGTCGAAGAGGTGCGCGCCGGGGACGGCGAGCGCCCGTGCGTGGACGTCAGCGTCGGTCAGCTTGAACACCATTCCCGTGCGCGAGAGTCCGAACACGACACGGCCCGAGCGCTTGACGCACGGCATGCTGAACACCTTTCCGGCGTGGCAATCGGGGTGCCATGCGGTGATCGCGTCGACGATGTCGAGATAACGGCTGTCTTGGGGCCGGCTCATTCGGCCGATGCTCTAGCCGGCGAGACGCCGAATCGCATCCTCCGTCTCGCTGACGAGCGTCTCGACGAGCTCTGCCGCCGGCAGCTCGCGGATCGCGGCCGAACCCTGACCCGCGAGCACGAAGAGCAGATCTTGGCGACCCGCCTCGAGCGCGGCAGCTCGCAGCTCGGCGACGAGCATCGCCTGGAGTGGGAAAGGGAGCGGATCGACGCCGGCGTCCTCGATCGCGTCCACGAGCCGCGTCCGCACGAGCCGTGCCTGCCTGCCCGAGTAGGCGCGGGTGACAAGGGTCCTGTCGGCAGCGCCTGCGAGCATGCCGCGCTGGAGATCGGTCGACCCGGCCTCGGGGCATCCGAGGAATGCCGTCCCGAGCTGGATGCCTTCCGCGCCGAGCGCGAGAGCTGCGGCGATGCCGCGCCCGTCCATGATCCCGCCGGCGAGAAGCACCGGGACGGAGACGCGATCGACGATCCGGGGCACGAGCGCGACACCGCCGACGACCGCGTCCTCGAACGACCCGAGGAAGGTGCCGCGATGCCCTCCCGCCTCTCCGGACTGGGCGACGATCGCGTCCACGCCGAGCCGCTCCAGCTCGACGGCCTCTGCAACCGTCGTCGCCGTGCCGAGGATCACGCTACCCGCCTGCTTCACCGCCTCGAGCGCCAGGGTCCCGAACGTGAAGCTGAACACCGGCACGCGCTCGTCAGCGACCACTGCGAGCTGCGCTTCGACCAGACCCGGAGGAGGAGCCGCGGGAACATCCTGCGGCTCCGACAGGCCCAGCTCGGCGCGGAGCGGCGCGAGGACGGCCTGCATCGCGGCGACCCGCTCGGTACCGGCCTCGGGCGGCTGCAGTTGCGCGAAGAGGTTGACGGCGAACGGCCGGTCGGTCAGCCGGCGGATCGCGCCGATCGCGTCCCGCAGCTCGTCGGGCCCGAGCGTCGCACCGCCGAGCGAGCCGAGAGCACCCGCGTTCGAGACGGCCGCAACGAGCTCGGGCGTCGTGAAGCCTCCGGCCATCGGCGCCTGCACGATCGGGTAGCGCGTCCCGAGAAGCTGGGTGACCCGTGTGTCCAGACCGGCCATGGCTCAGGCACCGATGTCGAACGTGCGCACCACGACATTCGCCGGATCGACGCCACCGTCCGGAGGAGGCTCGTGCTGGTCGAATCCCGGGTTCTGCCCGCGCAGGTAGTCCCCGAAGCCGCACGACGGCGCGTGAACGTTGAGAAAGCGCACGGCCGTGTCACTCGTGTTGCCAAACGAATGGACGACGCCGCGCGGGATGAGCACGAGCGTCCCGGCCGGCGCCCGGAGCGGCCCGCTCCCGAACGTTATCTCGAGCTCGCCCTCGAGAACGAGGAACGCGTCCGAGTGGTCCGAGTGGACGTGCGGGCTCGCGCCGCGCTCGCCAGGTCCGTACTCGAAGGCGGTCAGCGCCAGCTCTTCGGTGTCCGTGAGCAGCGTCA
>DASTKF010000339.1:0-8364 GCA_035716065.1 Gaiella sp. | reverse complement strand
CGCCTGTCCGCGATGGCGATGGAGCTGCTCCGCGACATCGGGGACGACACGATCGACTACGAGCCGAACTACGACGGCACGGCGCAGCAGCCGTCGGTCCTCCCGGCCCGGTTCCCGAACCTCCTCGTCAACGGCTCGTCCGGCATCGCGGTCGGGATGGCGACGAACATGCCGCCGCACAACCTCGGCGAGGTCGTCGACGCGATCGTCGCCCTCATCGACGACCCGTCGGCGGACGTCGACCGGCTGAGCCGGCACCTGCAGGGCCCGGACTTCCCGACTGGCGGCATCATCCTGGGCCGCGAGGGCATCCGCGAGGCCTATCGCTCCGGCCGGGGCCGGATTCTCGTGCGGGCGCGAGCGCACGTCGAGGAGCTCCGCGGCGGCAAGTCGGCGATCATCGTGACCGAGCTGCCCTACGGCGTGAAGAAGGGCGGCGACGACGGAGTGATCTACAAGATCGCCGGGCTGGTCCGCGACGGTGTGATCACCGAGATCCCGAACCCGTCGGCGGTGAAGGACCTCTCGGACAAGTCCGGCATGCGGATCCAGATCGAGCTCAAGCGCGACGCGATCCCGCAGGTCGCCCTGAACAAGCTCTACAAGCACACGGCGCTGCAGACG
Source organism: Gaiella sp. (assembly GCA_035716065.1). Lineage (GTDB taxonomy): Bacteria > Actinomycetota > Thermoleophilia > Gaiellales > Gaiellaceae > Gaiella. Next base: position 7,740 of record DASTKF010000339.1, on the reverse strand, counting down.
ACGTTCGGCTACAACGCCGTCGCGCTCGTCGACGGCGTCCCACGCACGCTGTCGCTGCTCGAGCTCGTCCGCCACTACACGGACCACCAGCGCGAGGTCGTCACGCGGCGCCTCAAGTACGAGCTGCGCAACGCGGTGCGCCGCGCGCACGTCCTCGAAGGCCTCCTGATCGCGCTGGACAACCTCGACGCGGTGATCGAGACGATCCGCGGGTCGTCGTCGACCGACGAGGCCCGCGAGTCGCTGATCGAGAAGTTCTCCCTCTCCGAGATCCAGGCCCAGGCGATCCTCGACATGCGCCTGCGGGCGCTGACGGGTCTCGAGCGCAAGCGGCTCTCCGACGACTACGCCGACCTCCAGGAGCGGATCGGCGAGCTTCGCGAGATCCTCGGCGACGAGAAGCGGATCGACAGCGTCATCCGCGAGGAGCTCATCGAGCTCAAGGAGCGGTTCGGCAAGAACGACGACCGGCGCACCGAGATCGCCGCCGGTGAGGGGTCGCTCGAGCTCGAGGACATGATCGCGGAGGAGGACATGGTCATCGCGATCACGCGGTCGGGGTACATCAAGCGCCTCCCCGTCACGGCCTACCGCGAGCAGCGCCGTGGCGGGATCGGCGTTATGGGGATGGACATGAAGGACGACGACTACATCGAGCACCTCTTCGTCGCGTCCACCCACGACTACATCCTCTTCTTCACGACCGTCGGGAAGGTCTATCGGCTCAAGGTGCACGAGCTTCCGCTCGGGTCACGCCAGTCGAAGGGCCGCGCGATCGTCAACCTGCTGCCGCTGCGCCAGGACGAGCTGATCCGCGCGGTGATCGCGACCCGCAACTTCGAGGAGGCGAAGTACCTCGTCTTCGCGACGAAGAAGGGGATCGTCAAGAAGACGCGGTTCCTCGAGTACAACACCCCGCTCAAGTCGGACGGGATCATCGCGCTCAAGATGCGGGAGGACGACGAGCTGATCGGCGTCAGGCTCTCCGACGGCGAGGACGACATCCTGATGGTCTCGCGCATGGGGCAGGCGGTGCGATTCTCGGAGAAGGACGTCCGGTCGATGGGCCGTCCCGCGTCGGGCGTGGCGGGGATGAAGCTCCGCGCGGGCGACGAGGTGATCGAGGTCGACATCGCCTCCGACGACGCCGACCTCCTCGTCGTGACCGAGAACGGCTGGGGCAAGCGGACGCGCGTCTCCGAGTACCCGGTGAAGGGTCGCGGCACGATGGGTGTCAAGACGGCGCAGCTCGTCGAGGTACGGGGGCGCCTGGCCGGTGCCCGCATCGTCCGCGACGGCTACCAGGTGATGCTGATCTCCGACGGCGGCACCGTGATCCGCACCGCCGTCGACGGGATCAAGCGCTCCGGCCGCGCGACCCAGGGTGTGATCGTGATGCGCCTCCGCGAAGGGGAGAAGGTCTCGAGCCTCGCACCCGTGATCGGCGCGGACGAGGAAGAAGTGCCTGAGGTGCCTCAGAAGCCTGAGGTGCCCGAGGAGTCTCGCGCCGATGAGCCCAGCGAGGCCCACAGCACGCCGGATGTGTCCGACTGACGGAGGTCGGCACGGCATCATCAAGATGCACCCTCCTAGCTTGCCCGGCTCGCACTGAAGAACGCCAGAGTCGTCTTCGAGAAGGCTCCATCTCTCTGAGTGGCCGTCTGCGTCTTCTGTCGCGCATCACGTGGTGCTAGCATGACCATATGGCGTCCACCCGCACCACATTCACCCTGGACGCGTCGTTGGCACAACGTGCCCGTGAGCTCGGCATCAGTCTCTCGGCCGCTGCCCGGGACGGGGTAGAGGCTGCGGTTGCCGCTGCGATCGCGCAGGCCGAGCGGGCTGCATACGAACGGCAGCCGGAGCGGCCGGACACGTTCTGGACGCAAGCGGAGGCCTGGAGCGACGAGTGAAGAGGGGCGAGATCTGGTTGGCCCAGGTCGGCCGCAAGCGACGTCCGGTCCTGGTGCTGACCCGATCCGAGGTGATCGACGTGCGCCGGCTCGTCACCGTTGCGGAGGTTACGACCACCGTGCGGAGCCACGCGGCCGAGGTCCGCTTCGACCACCACGACGTCGGGCTCGAACGTCCCTCGGTCGTCAACTGCGACGGTCTCCACACGATCGCCCAGTCCTCCCTCGTCAGTAGGGTCGGATCTCTCGACCAGGCGACCATGAGCACGGTCTGCTCGGCGGTGCGCCATGCGCTCGGTTGCTGAGGCCGGTGGCCGCAGGACCGCTTCAGTCGAGTAGCGCGACCAGGACCAGCACGCCGACGACGAGGACGGCAAGCACGATCAGCCCCTCCACGACCGTCTGCGCGGTGGTGCGGCCGGCGTCCTCCACCTGATCCGCCCAGCCGACGCGCCGCACGCCGCGGACGGCGGCGGCGGCGAGAGGCACGAGGATGAGGAGGACGAGAAGGACGCCGGCGAGCGTCCGCACCTACTCCGCCTTCAACCGGTGCAGCCCGAGCGTCTCGAGGAACTCGATCGGGATCGGGAAGACGATGGTCGAGTTGTTCGTGGCCCCGATCTCGAGGAGGGTCTGCAGGTAGCGGAGCTGGACGGTGATCGGCTGCTGCGCCATCACCGCGGCGGCGTCCTTGAGCCGCTCGGAGGCCTGGTACTCGCCCTCGGCCGAGATGACCTTCGCGCGCCGCTCGCGCTCGGCCTCGGCCTGGCGGGCCATCGCACGCTGCATGTCGCCGGGGATCTCGACGTCCTTGACCTCGACGATGGAGACCTTGATGCCCCACGGCGAGGTCGCCTCGTCGATGATCGACTGGAGGATCTGGTTGATCTTGTCGCGCTCGGAGAGGAGCTCGTCGAGGACGTGCTGCCCGAGCACCGAGCGCAGCGTCGTCTGCGCGATCTGCGACGTCGCCACCATGTAGTTCTCGACCTGCACGATCGCGGCCTTCGGCTCGACGATCCGGAAGTACGCCACGGCGTTGACCCGCACGGGGACGTTGTCCTTCGTGATCACCTCCTGCGGCGGGACGTTGAGCGTCACCGTGCGCAGGTCGACCCGCTCCATCTTGTCGACGAACGGGATGAGCACGAACAGCCCCGGCCCCTTCGGCTCCGGGAGGAGCCGCCCGAGCCGGAAGATCACGCCTCGCTCGTACTCGCGCGCGATCTTCACGGCTGCGAAGAGGATCACGAGGAGGATGACGACGACGATTGCGACGACGATCAGCGCGATGTCCATCAGGCCCTTTCGGTCGGGTTCGATGATCCTACGACGAGCTCTAGGTCCTCCTGGACCGACTCGACTGTGACGTGCTCGCCCGCGACGAGCGGAGCGCCGTCGGCCGAGCGCGCGCGCCAGAGCTCGCCGCCGAGCGCGACCCAGCCGTCGCGCCGGACGACGGCCTCTCCGCCCACCATGGTCGAGGCACCGACCTCGACCGGGTTCCGGCGCGCCTTGACCACGCGGGTCAGCGCCACGCCGAGCAGGAGGGCCAGCGTGCCTGCGATCGCGATCGCAGTCCAGAGCGACACCTGGTAGGCGGGCCCGGCAGGGTCGAAGAGCATCAGCGCGCCGATCACGAACGTGACCGCGCCGGCGAGCGCGAGCGCGCCGTGGCTGACGACGAAGGCCTCGGCGACGAACAGCCCGGCAGCGAACAGCATCAGGAGCGCCCCGGCCGCCGACACCGGCAGCACCTGAAGCCCGTAGAGGCCGACGAGGAGCGAGATCACGCCGACGGTGCCGGGAAGGATCAGCCCGGGGTTCCACAGCTCGACGAGGATCCCGACGAGCCCGAGCGAGAGCATCAGCGCGATGATGTTCGGGTCGATCAGGACGTCGAGCGCTCGCTTCCAGAACCCCATCTCGACGCGCTCGACCTGCGCGCCGGCCGTGTGGAGGACGAGCCCCTTGGGGACGGTCTTCGTGCCGTCGATCTTCTCGAGCAGCGCCGGGACCGTCGGCGCCATGACGTCGATCACGCCCTTCTCGAGCGCCTCGCGCGCGCCGAAGTTGGCCGCGTCGCGCACCATCGCTTCGGCCGCGTCGGCGTTGCGACCGTGCTCGCGGGCGAGCTCCGCCATGTAGGCGGCCGCGTCGTTGATCACCTTCTTGCGCAGGTCGCTGCCGAGGTTCTCGCCGGTCGCCGAGATCGGGGTCGAGGAGCCGATGTTCGTCTGCGGCGCCATCGCGAGAACGTCGGCCGCCTGCCCGATCACGGCGCCCGCGGAGTCCGCGCTCGAGCCCGGCGGCGCGACGAAGACCACGACCGGCACCTTCAGGGAGAGCATTGTCTTCACGATCTCGCGCATGGACGACCCGAGGCCGCCCGGCGTGTCCATCTCGATCACGACCGCCGCGAATCCGTCCCGCTCTGCGCGGTGCATCTCGTCGGAGAGGTAGTCCTGTGTTACGGGATTGACGTCGTTGTCGAACTCGACGACCAGGACCCGCGGCGCGGCGCCCGAGGCGGGCAACGCAAGGAGGAGCGCGGCGGCGGCCGCCGCGAGGAGAGTTCCGAGCGCTCGCACGGGGCGCATGTCCACGTCGATTTCGACTCTAGCAACGGCCGCATGGGCCGCCGCCGGCCCGTAAGCATTCCGTCAGGGAAGGTTCGCGGGGGTTGTCGGAGAAGGCGTGCTGCGTCACGCTGACTCTCCCCACGATGCCCGGTCGCCTTCTCGTCGCCTTTCTCGTCGCACTGGCGCTGCCCGCCTCCGCTTCGGCGGGGCTCGCGACGCTTCAGGTGCGCGACCTCGCGCTTCACGGCGAGCGGTCGCCGGCCGTGGCGGGCGCGACGAGCCCGTTCCAGCTGGTCGGTGTCCACTGGCAGGGCCCGGGGCGGCTCGAGCTGCGTATCCGGACAGCGCGCGGCTGGTCGTCGTGGCGGCCGGTGCGCGAGGACGTCGAGGACACACCCGATGCGTCGAGCCGGGAGGCGCGGGCGATGCGTGGCTGGCGGCTCGGTGAGCCGGTTTGGGTCGGCCGTGGCGAAGGGCTCGAGGTACGCGCGATCGGCCGCGTCACGCGTGCGCGGGCGCTGACGGTCCGGAGCCCGGTCTCGAAGGTGCCGCTGCGGACGGTCGCGGCGGCGGGAGCTCCGCGCATCGTTCCGCGGAGCGGCTGGCAGGCCGACGAGTCGATCGTCCGGGCCAAGCCGCAGTACGCCGATGCGCTCCGGATGGCCTTCGTCCACCACACCGCGGGGACGAACGGCTACACGCGGCTCCAAGCGCCCGCGATCGTGCGGGCGATCGAGCTCTACCACGTGAAGGGAAACGGCTGGAACGACATCGGCTACAACGCGCTCGTCGACCGGTTCGGCACCGTCTACGAGGGACGGGCGGGCGGGGTCGACCGGAACGTCGTCGGCGCCCACGCCAAGGGGTTCAACACCGGGGCGTTCGGAATCGCCGTGATGGGCGACTTCCGTACGGTCGATCCGCCGGCGGCCGCTGTCGACGCGCTGGTGAAGACGCTCGCCTGGCGGCTCGACCTCGGTCATGTCGACCCACTCGGGACGTTCAGCGGGATCTCGTCGGGCAACGAGCGGTTCGGCCCCGGGATCCCGGTCTTCCTGCGCGCGATCTCCGGCCACCGCGACACCGGGCTGACGACCTGCCCCGGCCAGAGGCTCTACGACCTTATCCCGGGGATCGCCAAGCGAGTCGCGGCGCTGGGGCTGCCGAAGCTCTACACGCCTGCGGTCTCGGCAGACGAGTCCGGCGGTGTGCGCTTCACCGCAAAGCTGTCGGCGGCCCTTCCCTGGACGGTACGGATCACCGACGCGGCCGGAACGGAGCTCGGGCGCAGCGAGGGCACCGGCACAGCGATCGACTGGACGTGGCTTCCCGACGGCCCGGTGCCTGCGGGCACCAGGTGGGAGATCTCGTCCCCCGGCGCGACCGCGGCGACGGGCTCGCTGTCCGGGACGGCGGCCGTCGCTCTCGCCCTGACCGGCCCGCGCGCCGAACCCGCGACGATCACGCCGAACGGCGACGGTCAGGCGGACACCACGACCGTCTCGTACACCCTGAGCACGAATGCCAACGTGGCAGTGAGCGTCCTCGACGCGGGCGGGGCAACGGTCGCCGAGCTCGAGCCGAAGCAGTGGCGCCGCGCGGGCGCTCGCAGCGTCGTCCTCGACGGAGCGGAGCTGGTGGACGGGACGTACCTCGTCCACATCGCGGCGAACGCCACCGGCGGGCGATCCGCGGCGGTCGACGTGCCCGTGACGGTGACGCGGACGCTCGGTCTCGTCACCCTTGCCGCCGCTGCGATCACCCCGAACGGCGACGGGCACAACGACACGCTGTCGCTCGTCGTTCCGCTGGGCGCGCCGGCGACGCTGACCGTCCGGATCCTGCGGGACGGGAAGTGGGTCGCGACACCGTTCACCGGGCCGGCCGGGCCCGGCTCGCAGACCGTGACGTGGGACGGCTCGAAGCGAGTCGGGAAGGCGCTCGACGGGCCTTACGTCGCCTCGGTCGAGGCGGTCGACGTGGTGGGGACCGCGACCGTGGAGCTTCCCTTCGTCCTCGACGCGACCGCGCCCGTGGTGCGCGTGGTCTCCGCGGTACCGCCCCGCATCTGGGTGTCGGAGGCGGCGACGCTCCAGGTCCGTGCCAACGGCGCCCGCCGCGTCATGCGGACGACAGGGCCCGGCGCCGTGCGAATCCCGCGGATCGAGCGGCTGCGGACACTAGTGGTCGTCGCGCGCGATGCGGCCGGGAATGCGTCTACCCTCAGGCGCTGAGGGCAGGTCTGGCGCGCGTCCCGAGTAGACTCGCGACGTGACCCACGCCACGCCGTTCGGGCGCGACGCGATCCAGTCGATCCTGCCCCACCGCGCGCCCTTCCTCCTCCTCGACGAGGTGGTCGACCTCGTGCCGGGGAAGCGCGTCGCCGCTACGTACCGGGTCCCCGAGGACGGCTGGTGGTTCGCCGGCCACTTCCCCGAACGACCGGTGATGCCCGGCGTGCTGATCGTCGAGGCGATGGCGCAGACCGGGGCGGTGGCGGTGCTGGCCGAGGAGGAGAACCGCGGCAGGATCGCGTTTTTCGCGGGGATCGACGACTGCCGCTTCAAGCGGGTCGTCTCACCCGGCGAGACACTCTCGCTCGTGTGCGAGATCGACCAGGTCCGCGGTCCGATCGGCCGCGGCAAGGCGACCGCGCACGTCGGCGACGCCCTCGCGGCCCGCGGCACACTGACCTTCGCGGTAGAACGATGATGCCGCTGGTGAAGGCGAGTGACCTCTGCGCGTTCCGCCGCGGCCGGAGGCCGGCTCGGCCGGCCGGGTGGCCAAGCTCGGAGAACCCGTGCAACACCGAGAAAGGAGGGGGCTCGTGGGGGAACCACGGGTTCCCCGACATCGGATGATTGGAAGCGCCAACGGCACGCGCATCGGGATCACCGGCCTGGGTGTCCACGTGCCGGACCGCGTCGTGACGAACGACGACCTGGCCCAGTACGTCGAGACGTCCGATGAATGGATTATCGAGCGAACGGGAATCCATGAGCGCCGAATGATCACGGAGGACCAGGCACTCACCGACATCGCCCTGCCGGCGGCCCGTGCCGCGCTCGAGGACGCGGGCACGACCCCGGACGAGATCGACCTTCTGATCTGCGCCACCGTGACGCCGGACATGATGTTCCCGACCGCATCGGCGCTGATGGCCGACACGCTCGGCGCCGAGAAGGCGGCGGCCTACGACCTCCTCGCCGGCTGTACGGGGTTCATGTACGCGATCGCCCAGGCGT
>DASTKF010000338.1:0-4968 GCA_035716065.1 Gaiella sp. | reverse complement strand
TCACCGCGAGCACGACGCAGACGAGTGCGACGCGCGTTCTCGCCGACGGAGCTCCGAGGCCCATCGCGAGAGTCTGACCGCTCCCGCGCGCGCGGGGCGGGGCACCGACGGTCCGCCGTCCGTGGTGCCTCGCCCCGCGTGCTCGGGTGCCGGTCAGCCGGCGTTCGGGACGTAGTACGGGTACACCGCCACGCCCGGCACGACGTCGCCGACATGGTCGACCCAGTACCCGGCGTACACGAACCCGGGCAGGACGTCGCACGTGACGCCGAGGCCTTCGTAGAAGATCCCAGGGGTCACGAGGCCCTGCTCGACGAGGAGCACGCCCTGGCTCTCGGTCAGGTTGAGCGCGACACCCGGGGGCTCGCCGTTTCCGCGGTCGACCAGGCCCTTGGTCGAGCAGTACAGAGACCGGCTCTCGCCCGGCGCCCATGAGGACGACCCGGTCGGGAGCACCAGAGAGGTCGGCGCGGGGTCGTTCGTCGACCCGGAATTGTCGTCGTCGTCCGGCGTCTGTCCCTCGTCCTGGCTTCCACCGTCCTCGTCGCCGGCCGGGGAGACGTCGCAGGCGCCGAGGTGGTCGCCGTGATTCAGATGCGCCTGCACGGCGTTGTCGTCGACGACGAGCGTCGCGGCATCCGCATCGGGTTTGTGGCAGATCGTGACGGGTGTATTCCCACCGCCGTTGCCGCCGTTGCCCTGGCTCTCGCTGCCCTGGCCGCCGTTGCCGCCCTGGCCGCCGTTGCCACCCGGATCGCCCTGGGCGCCGCTTCCACCCTGACCGCCCTGGCCGCCCTGACCGCCCTGGCCGCCCTGATCGCCCTGGCCGCCCTGGCCGCCGTTGCCACCCTGACCGCCCTGGCCGCCCTGACCGCCGTTGCCGCCCTGGCCGCCGTTGCCACCCGGATCGCCCTGGGCGCCGCTTCCGCCCTGACCGCCATTGCCACCCTGACCGCCGTTGCCACCCTGGCCGCCGTTTCCGCCCTGGCCGCCATTGCCGCTCTGGCCACCATTGCCGCCCTGGCCCGCGTCTTGGCTCTGGCCGTTGCCATTCCCATTCCCGTTGCCGTTCGCAGCGATCGAAGCGGTCGCTCCGAGCATCATGAGCGCTACGACCGCGAGCAGCGGCACAGCCAGCCTCAGCTTGCTTCCCATGTCCACCCTTCCTTCTTTCAGCTGCGCCCCGGACGTGGAACCGCACGGAGGCGTCAGCGCCGCAGTTGTATCTCTCCGCAGTTTCGGGAGCATCGGATCCAGGGCGCCCGTCTGTGGTCTAGGGTCGAACCACCCACCTAGCCGGGGCGCCAGTACGCCGCGACGCGCGGCACCGCGAGCGCGGGCGCCGACAACTGTGCGATGCACCGCGCGGCGGAAGGGACGCACTCCCTGTCCAGCCCGGCGGAGTGTGACGCTCCGCCGTCGGCCGCTGCGGCGAGCCGAGGTCGCACGTCCGCCGACGCACGCTAGGGTCCGGCGCTCCGACGGCAGGAGGCAGATGACCGCGTTCACGACACGCCCGGAGCTCCAAGGCACGTTCGGCATGGTCGCCTCGACGCACTGGCTCGCAACGGCGGCCGGCATGGCGGTGCTCGAGCGCGGCGGGAACGCGTTCGACGCGGCCGTGGCTACGGGCTTCGTCCTCCAGGTCGTCGAGCCTCACCTCAACGGTCCCGGAGGCGACCTGCCCGCCGTGTTCTGGTCGGCCGAGCGCGGCGAGCCACTCGTGCTGTGCGCGCAGGGCGTCGCGCCTGCCGCGGCGACGATCGAGCGGTACCGCGCCGAGGGCCTCGACCTCGTTCCGGGGACGAACCTGCTCGCCGCGTGTGTCCCCGGCGCCTTCGGCGGCTGGTTGCGGCTGCTCGCGGAGTTCGGCACCTGGCGGCTCGCGGACGTCCTCGAGCACGCGATCGGGTATGCCGAGAACGGCTACCCGGTCGTGCCGGGCATCCCGTTCACGATCCGCGCGGCCGAGCCGCTGCTGCGCGGTTGGCCCGGCTCCGCCGCGCTCTACCTGCCGCCGCCGGAGCCGGGGTCGCTGTTTCGCAACCCGGCGCTCGCGGCGACGTACGGTCGCATCATCGACGAGTCGCGCGGCGGATCGCGCGAGGAGGAGATCGAGCGGGCGCGTGTCCTCTTCTACGAGGGCCTCGTCGCCGAGGCGATCGACCGCTTCTCCGGTGCGAACGGTGGGCTGCTCGCGGGCGACGACCTGGCGTCCTGGCGGGCGACCGTCGAGGCCCCCGCGACCTACGACTTCCGGGGCCTGACCGTCTGCAAGACCGGGCCCTGGGGCCAGGGGCCGGTCTTCCTCCAGCAGCTCGCCCTCCTCGACGGCTTCGACCTCGACCGGCTCTCGCAGGCCGACTACGTCCACACCGTCGTCGAGTGCGCGAAGCTCGCGTTCGCCGACCGCGAAGCGTTCTACGGCGACCCGTCACGGGTCGACGTCCCGCTCGAGCGGCTGCTGTCTCCGGAGTACAACGCCGAGCGGCGCCGGCTCGTCGGAGACGATGCGTCGGGCGAGCTGCGCCCTGGCGGCGGCCGCCTCCCGACGCTCGTGGCGGCCGACCGCGAGCTGGGAGCCGGGGAGCCGACCCAGGCAGTCGCGAGCGGAGACACGGTGCACCTCGACGTCGCCGACCGCTACGGCAATCTCGTCTCGGCGACGCCGAGCGGTGGCTGGCTGCAGAGCTCGCCGGTGATCGAGGAGCTGGGCTGGCCGCTCGGCACCCGCGCACAGATGTTCTGGCTGGAGGACGGCCTGCCCTCGTCGCTCGTGCCGCGCACGCGGCCGAGGACGACGCTCTCGCCCTCGCTGGCGCTGCGCGACGGCAAGCCGTACCTCGCCTTCGGCACCCCCGGCGGCGACCAGCAGGACCAGTGGACGCTCCACGTCTTCCTCCGCCACGTCGTGTTCGGCGACGACCTGCAGGCGGCGATCGACGCGCCGAGCTTCCACACCGACCACTTCCCCTCGTCCTTCCACCCGCGCCAGGCAGAGCCGCGCTCGCTCGCGCTCGAGTCGCGATGGGGAGCCGACGTCGCCGACGACCTACGGCGCCGCGGCCACGACGTCGAGGTGACCGACCCCTGGTCCCTCGGGCGCGTGAGCGCCGTCTCGCGCGGCGCGGACGGCATCCTGCGTGCCGGTGCGAACCCGCGCGGGATGCAGGGCTACGCCGCCGGCCGCTGAGCGGCGTGGCCGTCAGCCGACGGTCAGAACGAGCTTGCCCTGTGTGCGGCCCGTCTCGATCGCCTCGTGTGCGCGCGCCGCGTCGGCGAGAGGGAACGTCGCCGAGACGTGGGGGCGCACGGCGCCCTCGGCGACGAGCTCTGCGAGCGCCTCCAGCCCGAGCCGGTCGGGCTCGACGAGGATCCCCTCGAGTCGCACCCGGCCCGCCGCCTGCCCGCGCAGCTCGTCCGCCGCGCCGGTGACGGTGACGAACATGCCTCCGTCGCGGAGCGTCGAGACCGCGTCCGCGGCCGCCTCGCCGCCGACGAGGTCGAGGACGACGTCGACGTCGTGGACGCGACCCGCGAGGGGACCTGTCGTGTAGTCGACTGCCTCGTCCGCCCCGAGGGAGGCGAGGAACGAGTGCTTCTCCCTGCGCGCCGTGCCAATCACGTACGCCCCTCGTGCCTTCGCGATCTGCACGGCGAGGTGACCGACGCCGCCAGCGGCGGCCAGGACGAGCACACGGCTGTCCGGCCCGACTGCGGCCGTCTCGACCAGCGCCTGCCACGCGGTGAGGCCGGCGAGGGGCAGCGCCGCAGCCCCGAGGTCGCCGAGGTCGCCCGGAGTTCGGGCGAGCTGGCGCGAGGGCGCGGTCACGTACTCGGCGTAGGCCGCGGCCTCGCGCGGGAACCTCGGCATGCCGAAGACGCGGTCACCCGGTGCGAAGCGCGTCACGCCGCGGCCGAGCTCTTCGACGACGCCCGCGACGTCCCAGCCGACGGTGAACGGCGGCTCCCCGAGGAACCCGCCACGTGCGCGGACCTTCCAGTCGACGGGGTTCACTCCGGCTGCCGCGACCCGCACGAGCACCTCGGTGGGGCCTGGCTCAGGGCGCGGGACGTCGACGAGCTCGAGGACCTCCGGCCCGCCGAGGGAGCTCTGGCGGATCGCGCGCATCGTCCGGGGTGGCACATGTGCTGTATACAGGCCAGGGTCAGCGCCGACCCAGGAGAGGACATGGCCGCCTCGACGGAAACCGCCTCCGCGTTCCCGAGCCCGTACGCGATCGAGACCCCGCCCGGCTGCGAGGGCTGGGAGGAGATGTACCCGTACCACGCGTTCTTCCACGAGGCGCGGCGGGAGGCCGACGAGAACCGCTTCTGGTTCTGGAACTCGATGCACTTCCCGGTGCCGATGCCGGCGTTCGACATGGTCTGCGTCGACAGCCCGTACCAGGCACTCGGCGTGTGGCAGAACCGGGTCTTCGCGGTGCCGCCGGCGATGGGCATCGACTACCGCGTGGTCAACGGCTACGTCTACATCACCGGGAACCCCGTCACCGATCCCGAGAAGATCGCCGAGCGGGCGGAGTTCTTCCAGAAGCGCGCGGGCTACTACTACGAGAACTGGGACGAGCTCTACGCCAAGTTCAAGACGAAGATGCAGGCGCTGATCGCCGAGATCACCGACCTCCGCGTCCCGGAGCTGCCGGAGTACGAAGCGGACGAGGTCGCCTTCGAGGACGACCGGAACACGTCGTTCTACGAGGTCCTCGCCGCGTATGACCGGACGCTTCGCTGCCTCGACCTCATGTGGCAGCACCACTTCGAGTTCCTCCTCCTCGGCTACGGCGCGTACATGACGTTCTCGGAGCTCTGCAAGAGCCAGCTGCCGGACATCCCCGACCAGCACGTCGCGCAGATGATCGCCGGCATCGACGTGCTCCTCTTCAAGCCGAGCGCCGAACTGCGGAAGCTGGCGAAGCTCGCGATCGACACGGGCGTCGACGGGGC
>DASTKF010000337.1:0-16156 GCA_035716065.1 Gaiella sp. | reverse complement strand
AGCGCGGCGAGTGCCTCCTCGACCGTGGTCGCGGTCGCAAAGCTCGTCAACGCGGGTCCCCGGGAGCAGGTGTCCGACTGACGTCGGACACCAAGAGCGAGGGCCGCGCACCGGTGTCCGGCTTCAGTCGGACACCTCCGTATGACGCCGACGTCACGCCTGCCCGGCCTCCCACACTCGCTCCGGCGTCATGGGAAGCCGGGTGACCCGCGTCCCGATCACCTTCGCGATCGCGTTCGCGACCGCGCCCGCCGTGGGGACGCACGGCGGCTCACCGACGCCCTTCGAGCCCTTCGGCCCCGCGTTCGGCGTGTCGGTCTCGATCCAGTCGATCGCGATCTCCGGTGCGTCGGAGGCGGTGACGAGCTTGTAGTCGAGGAGGTGCGGGTTCCGCTGCCGCCCGAGCTCGTCGAGCTGCGTGCCCTCGGTGAGCGCCTGCCCGATGCCCATCACGACGCCGCCGTAGACCTGGCCGTCGGCGCCGACGCGGTTCAGGATCCGCCCGCAGTCGTGCACCGCGGCGACGCGAAGCACCCGCACGACGCCGGTGTCGCGGTCGACCTTGACGTGCGCCGCGTGCGCGATCAGCTGCGGCGCGTGGAAAGACTCGAGGCCGAGCCGTCCGACGCAGCCCTCGGCAGGCGCCGCCGGCGGCGATTCGGGAACCTCACCGGAGCCCTTCCCGTGGATCGTCCCGCGGGCCGCCAGGCGCGCGATCTTCACCGACTTCTCGGGCGATCCCTTCACGCGCACGGCGCCGCCGACCAGCTCGAGGTCGGCGGGCGCCGCCTCCAGCCTGTCGGATGCGGCATCGAGCAGCTGCTCGCGCACCTCGGCCGCGGCGGCGAGCACGGCCCGGCCGCTGTTGAACGTCGTCTGCGAGCCGCAGGAGCCGTTGTCCCAGGGAGCGGCGTCCGTGTCCTGGTAGAGGAGCGAGAAGTCCTCGGGCCGCATGCCGAGCTCCTCGGCAACGTACCGTGGCAGCGCCATCACCGCGCCGGTGCCGTTCTCCTGCGCGCCCGTGACGATGGTTCCCGTGCCGTCCTCGTTGAGCTTGACGTACGCGCCGGCCTTCGCCGGGAAGCACGGCCACCAGCCGCACGCGACGCCGATCGCCTCGTCGTCGGGCAGCCCGTCGGCCGGCCCGATCAGCTCGACGGCGCGTTCGAGCGTCTCCTTCATGGAGATCCGCTCGAGCACCTGCCCCGTCGCCGTCACGGAACCCTCCTCGATCAGCGTCCGGCGGCGCAGCTCGACGGGGTCGACCCCGAGCGCCTCCGCCAGCTCGTCCATGTGCTGCTCGAGCGCCCAGCAGACCTGCGGCGCGGTCGGGGCGCGGATCGACGAGGACGGCTGGTTGTTCGAGTAGACGAGCGAGGACTCGACGTCCGCCGTCTCGAGCACGTATGGGCCGAGCGCGTGCATCGCCGCCATCTGTGCGAAGAAGCCGCCCTCGCCGCAGTAGGCGCCGGCGTCGAGCACGAGCCGCGCGCGCCGGGCGAGCAGCGTGCCGTCGCGCCGTGCCCCCGTCGTGAGCTCGATCACCATTCCCTCGCGTCGGTGCCCGACCGCGAAGAACTCCTCGTGGCGGGAGAAGACGAGCTTCACCGGCCGCCGGGCGGCGCGCGCGAGCGCGGCGACGTGCGCCTCGAAATGGAAGTCGCACTTGGCTCCGAAACCGCCGCCGAGGAGCGGCACGACGACGCGGACGTGGGACTCGGGGATCCCGAGCGTGTACGCGACCCCGGCGCGCGCGACGTACGGCACCTGGGTCGACGACCAGACGGTCACCCGCTCGCCCTCCCACTGCGCCACGACCGCGCGCGGCTCGATCGGCACGCCCTGCGTCGGGTCGGTGGCGTAGCGGCCGCTGACCACGACGTCGGCCGCCTCGAGCGCTGCGTCCACGTCGCCCTTCACGATCGTGGAGAAGCCGAGCAGGTTGTCGTGGCGGCCGAGCACTCCGGCGCCGTCGTAGGACTCCCAGTCCGGGTGCACGAGCGGCGCGTCGTCGTCGAGCGCGGCCGCGAAGTCGGTCACCACCTCGAGCGGCTCGAAGTCGACCTCGACGAGCGCGGCCGCGGCACGCGCGATCTCGGGCGTGGTCGCCGCGATCCCGGCGACGATGTCGCCCTCGAAACGGACGGTGTCGCGCGCGAACAGCCTCCGGTCCTTCACCATGCCGCCGTAGAGGAGATCGGGGACGTCCTCGTGCGTCACGACGGCGATCACGCCCGGGAGCGCGCGCGCCTTCGTGGTGTCGATCCTCGTGATCCGCGCGTGCGGATGGTCGGCGTAGCGGAACGCCGCGTGGAGCTGGCCCGTGAGCGTGAGGTCGGCGGTGTAGCGGCCCGAGCCCGTCACCTTCTCGTGCCCGTCGGGCCGGACGAAGCTCTCGGCGCGCTCCTCGACGGCAGTCACGGGGTTATCCAACCATGCCAGGCCCGCCCGCGGGAGGGCGCTACAGTCAAGCGCCGTGACCCGGTCGTACAAGCTCGTCTGGTTCGTGCCCGCATCGCACCTCCAGGCGACGCGCGACGCGGTGTTCGTCGCAGGTGCGGGCTGGATCGGGGACTACTCGCGGTGCTCCTGGGCCACGCTAGGGGAGGGATCCTTCTTCGGCGGCGAGGGGACGCAACCGGCCCTCGGCGAGGCGGGCCGCGACGAGACCGTCGCCGAGTATCGCGTCGAGACGGTCGTCCCGCCGGGGAGGCTGACCGCAGTGGTCGCGGCCCTACGCCGCGCGCACCCCTACGAGGAGCCCGCGTTCGACGTGTACGAGCGCGTCGAGGCATGAAGGCGCGGCTCTGGACGGACGGCGGCGCGCGCGGAAACCCCGGTCCGGCTGCGTTCGCGTACGTCCTCGAGGCCGACGACGGGACGGTGCTCGACGCGCGCGGCGAGGCGATCGGTGTCGCGACGAACAACGTCGCCGAGTACTCCGCGCTCGTCGCCGGGCTCGGACGGGCGGTCGAGGCAGGCGTCCACGAGCTCGAGGTGCACTCCGACTCGGAGCTGATGGTGAAGCAGATGCGCGGGGAGTACCGGGTCAAGAACCGCGATCTCCAGTCGCTGTTCCTCGATGCGTCGCGCGCGGCGCGCGAGATCGAACTCGTGACGTACACGCACGTCCGCCGGGAGCACAACGAGCTCGCCGACAGGCTCGTGAACGAGGCGCTCGACGCGGTCTGACGACCGCTAGCGACGCGTCCCCTTGACGAGCAGGTAGGGACGGTCGAGCACGACCTCGCCGTCCTGTTCCGCGCTCTCGTCGAAGAGTGCGACGAGGTCGTCGCGGAACGCGGCTGCTCGCTCGGGCTCGAGCATCCTGAGCAGCGTCACGATCGGTCCGAAGGACGAGCTGAACTCGTCCCACATCGCCTGGCCCGACTCGGCGCGCCACGGCGTGTTGAGAGACTCGATCTCGAGCTCGAAGTGCGGGCCGAGAAGCGCCTCGCAGTACGCGGCGTCCCCCCACTGCGTCGGCGCTCCCGCACCCTCGACCGGCGGCGGCGAGTACGAGGCGATCACGCGGAAGAAGTCCCCGATCCGGCCCTCGGTCGTCCACGCCGTGAGAACGAGCCGGCCGCCGGACGCGCAGACGCGCGCGAGCTCCTCCGCGGTCCGTGCATGGTCGGGAGCGAAGATGGCGCCCACCGAGGACGAGGCGATGTCGAAGCTGCCGTCGTCGAACGGCAGGTTCTCGACGTCAGCGACCTCGAACGGGATCTCGAGCCCTCGATCGGCGGCCTGCCGTTTCGCCGTCTGGACGAGGGTGGGGGAAAGGTCGCAGCCCCTGACCGACGCCCCCGTGGCGGCGGCGAGGAACGCGAGCTCTCCCGTGCCGCAGCCGACGTCCAGCCAGGCGTCGCCCTCGTTGCCCTCGGCCGCCGCGACGATCGTCTCGTGCATCTCGAGAAGGCTCGGCGCGATCACCTCGAACGGGCCGGCGCCCCACATCGCCGCGTGCCGCTGCTTCAAGTCCTCGAACGCCATCGCCGCCTCCACTCCGTGCTCGTGTGTACCCCGACCGGAGTGTTTCACAGCGTCGGCCGGGAGGCGCGTAGGGTTTTCCGTACCAGCGAAAGTGGTGACGGCCGCTCCTTCCTCCAGGAGGCGCCGTCGTAGGCTCCGCCGATGCCGCTCGCGCTCCAGCTCCTGACCCGCCCTGTCCGCGTCGCCGGCCTCGTGCTGCTCGCCGGCGCCGTTGCCCTCCTCGCGGGGGCGCTCGCGCTCGGCGCGCACCCGCTCGCGTTGTCGATGGCGCCTGCGGTGCTCGTCGCGACGGGACTGGTGGCCGGTGCCCTCGCGCCGCTCTACGGCCGGGGCGCCGCGGTCGGGCTCTGGACGGCGCGGGCGGGAATCGCGGTTGGCGCCGTCGCGCTCGTGCTGCCCGACAGTCGGCCGACGGCCGCCCTCCGCGTCGTCGCCGCGCTGGCAGCGCTCGCGGGCCTGCGCCTCGTCGCCCGGGGCGTCAGGCGGACGGGCGATCTCCCCGCGTGGTCGTCGCTCGCCGTCGGCGTCGGCATCGCGGCCACGCTGCTCGCCCCGGGGCTCGGCGGCGCCGCCGTCCTCGGCCTCGCCTGGCTCGCCGTCGCCGCCGCGATCCGCGTCACGTACCTGGCGCCGGCCACGGTCGCGCCGCAGCGCGCCTGACCGGCCGAGGGTCGCTCAGGTAGAGATGCCAGAGGATCCGCGCGGCCGTGGCCCGGTTCGGTCGCCACGCCTCGCCGATCGCCTCCAGCTCGTCCGGCGAGGGCCGTGCCTCGAGGCCGCGCGCCCGGCGGGCGCCCTCCTGGAGCGCGATGTCGCCGACGGGCCACGTGTCCGGCCGCCGGAGGGCGGAGAGGAGGTAGACCTCGGCCGTCCACGGCCCGATCCCCGGCAAGGTCACGAGCGCGGCCCGCGCCGCCTCGTCGTCCAGCGACGCCACGACGTCGAGATCGAACGATCCGTCCTCGATCGCGGACGAGAGCACGCGCACATAGCGCGCCTTCTGGCGGCTGAAGCCGTCGGCGCGGAGCTCGGCGTCGGTCGAAGCGAGGATTCCGGTGGTCGAGAGGCCCCCGAGTCGCGTCTCGAGGCGGTCGTACGCGGCGCGCGCCGAGGCCAGCGAGACCTGCTGCTCGAGGATCAGCAGGACGAGCGTCTCGAGGCCCGGCTCGCGCGCCCAGAACTCCGGCAGCCCGTGGAGCTCCACGATCGCCGCGAGATCGGGATCGTCCGCGCAGAGCTGGGCGGCGGCCGCCGCGAACGTCGTCTCGTTCAGCATCGCGCCAACGCTACGCGGCGGCGATGGGTTATGGTCTACGCCATGACGCGCGAGCCCTCCCAGACACCCCCCTCGGGTCTCCTCGCGCTCGGCCTTCTGCTCCTTCCCCGGTAGGGGGAGCGAGCGACGCACATACAGCCGCCGTGCTCCGCACACCGCCGGGAGCAGTCCGCCTTCGCCGAGGAGAGATGCCATGCCGATGCCCTTCCACCGCTACCACCCCTACGCCACCGTCGACCTGCCCGACCGCACCTGGCCGGACGCCGTGATCGACCGAGCGCCGACCTGGTGCTCGACCGACCTGCGCGACGGGAACCAGGCGCTCGTCAACCCGATGGACCTCGCGCGCAAGCGCCGCTTCTTCGACCTCCTCGTACGTCTCGGCGTGAAGGAGATCGAGGTCGGGTTTCCCGCCGCCTCGAGGGCCGACTTCGACTTCTGCCGCGTGCTCGTCGAGGACGGCCTGATCCCTACCGACACGACGATCGCGGTGCTCACGCAGGCGCGCCCCGAGCTGATCGAGCGCACCTACGAGGCGATCGAGGGCGCGGATCGCGCGATCGTCCACCTCTACAACTCGACGTCGGAGACGCAGCGGCGCGTCGTGTTCCGGCTCGACCGCGAGGGGATCACCGAGCTCGCGGTCCGCGGTACCGAGCTCTGCAAGGAGCTCGCGGCGCAGACGAGCACGCAGATCGTGTTCCAGTACTCGCCCGAGAGCTTCCACCACACGGAGCTCGACTACGCGCTCGAGATCTGCGAGGCGGTGGCCGAGGAGTGGGGGCCGACGGCGGCCGAGAAGATGATCGTCAACCTGCCGACGACGGTCGAGGCGTTCCCGCCGAACGTGTACGCCGACCGGATGGAGTGGTTCATCCGCAACTTCTCGCATCGCGACGGAGCGATCCTCTCGATCCATCCCCACAACGACCGCGGCACGGCGGTCGCTACCGCCGAGCTCGGCCTGATGGCCGGCGCCGAGCGCGTCGAAGGCTGCCTCTTCGGAAACGGTGAGCGCACGGGCAACGTCGACCTCATCACCCTGGCCCTCAACCTGCTGACCCAGGGGGTCGACCCCGGGCTCGACCTGACCGAGCTCGACGAGGCGCGCCGCATCGTCGAGGAGTGCAACGAGCTGCCTGTCCACCCGCGACACCCCTACGTCGGCGAGCTCGTCTACACGGCGTTCTCCGGCTCGCACCAGGATGCGATCAAGAAGGGCATGGACGCGCAGGAGCGCTCCGGCTCCGACGCCTGGGACGTTCCCTATCTGCCGCTCGACCCGAAGGACGTCGGGCGGGACTACGAGGCGATCATTCGCGTCAACTCGCAGTCGGGGAAGGGCGGCGTCGCCTACCTGATGAGCACCGAGCACCATCTCGATCTGCCGCGCGGGCTCCAGGTCGACTTCGCGCAGAAGGTGCAGGCCATCACCGACGCGCGCGGCGGCGAGCTCACGCCGGACGAGCTGATGGACGCGTTCACCGAGCACTACCTCGGCGTGACCGAGCCGTTCGCGCTGGTCTCGTACACCCACGAGAGCGGGGAGGAGGGCGACCGGCTCGCGGCCCGGATGCACGACCACGGCGAGGGCGTCGTCGTGACCGGCGAGGGCAACGGCCCGATCGCGGCGCTCGTCCACGCGCTCGAGCAGCGGCTCGGAATCGAGATCGACGTGCGGGAATACCACGAGCACGCGATGTCAAAGGGCGAGGACGCGACCGCTGCCGCATACGTCGAGGCGGACGTCGACGACGAGGCGTTCTGGGGCGTCGGCATCCATCCGTCGATCGTCACGGCCTCGCTTCGGGCGATCGTGAACGCCGTGAACCGCGCCCACGCGCTACGGGCGTCGCGGGAGGGGGCGGTGGCCGCGTTCGACTGAGCCGTTTCGGATTCCCGAGCCGACGTTGGGGCTAGAACGATTCGGTCAGTCGGGCGTGCTTGGGGGCGGCTCCCCACGTCGTGCATCGTGACCCAGTGGCCCGCGAAAGCGGGCCGCTCGCGCGCCTTGAAGGTGGGGGCAAGCCTCGCCCCTTGCCGGCTCGCTCCCGTTTGCGGCCGACCCCCGCCGGGTACCGGACCTCCGCTCCGACAAGGAGGAGGAGGAACCGGCATGGACGCTGTCTACTGGATCATCATCGCGATCGTCGTCGCGCTCGTCGTCGTGGCGCTCGCCGCCTGGTCGTACGCCCGCGCGAGGCGCCGCACCGCGCTCGAGGAGCGCTTCGGGCCCGAGTACGACCGGACGGTCAGCTCGATCGGGTCGCGCAGCAAGGCCGATCGCGAGCTCACCGAACGCGAGAGGCGCCACGAGGAGCTCGACATCCAGCCCCTCTCGGACGCTGCCCGGACGCGCTACCTGGACGACTGGCAGCGGGCCGAGCAGCGCTTCGTCGACGACCCCGAGCTCGCCGCGCGCGAGGCCGACAGCATCGTGCGCCACGTTCTCGACGAGGAGGGCTACCCGGACGACGACTTCGACGCACGAACGGCCGCCGTCTCCGTCGACCACCCGAACGTCGTCGCCCGCTACCGCCACGGCCACGAGATGGTGCACGGCAACGGCGCGAAGGGCGACGAGCGGACCGAGAACCTGCGCAAGGCGATGGTCGACTTCCGGGCCGTCTTCGAGCAGCTCGTCGAACCGGCGTCCGAGCCCGATCTCAGCGCGCAGCGCTGAGGTGAAAAGATGGCGGCGCCCGGCATTCAGCCGCGCCGGGCGCCGCTATAGTTCCGTCTCCGCGGATGTAGCTCAGTTGGCTAGAGCGTCTGCTTGCCATGCAGAAGGTCGAGGGTTCGAGTCCCTTCATCCGCTTCTTTCGTTTCTCCGGGTCGAAGACGATGACTCGGATCGACGTCGGAAACGGCTCCCTCGTCTGCCCTTTCGGCGTACCGCCCAGGTAGCCGCGAGAGTTCGCGATTTTCCGCAGTCGGTTGTGCGCTATCGCGGCCGCCCGGCGGATGCGGTCGTAAACGCGTACACCCCGACGGCTACCACGGCGACCCCGACGAGGGCGATGACCGCGAGCCACCCGGCGCTCCACCCGCCGGGCTCGTCGGTGGCGAAGAGCCGGCCGAACGGCGCGCCGGCCGCAGGGGCCGAGTACGGCGTCTTGCCCGCGACCGCGTCGGCGAGCAGCTGCGCGTCGTCGGCCGGGACCAGACGCCATTCCGTCGCGCCTGCGAAGCCGAGGAGCGCCTCGTCGTCGCGCCGGACGTAGACGACCTCGTGTGTCGCGCCGTCGAGGTCGACGACCCGGAACAGGATGAAGGGTCGAGCCCGAGGCGGCTCGGCGGGCTGCAACGCCTCGGGCAGCGTGAGCAGCCCCTGGAGCGTCGCCGTCGGCAGGTGCGTGCACCCGTTCGATCCGCACGCCACCGGCGTCGAGACGTCGGCGGCGAGAGCCGTGCCACTTACGACCGCAAGCGCGGCGCAGGTCAGGGCCAAGCGCACACTTTTTGACCGAGCGCTCAGGCTCATCGCGGAAGTCTGACCGAGAGGCAGAAGCTGCTTACTACATATCTCATTATCTCTTGAGATAGGTGTACTATGCGCGCGTGCCGCACAACGTGCGTCCCGTCTACGAGGTGAAGGCCGGGCTCTTCCGGGTACTCGGGCATCCGGCCCGGGTGCGGATCATCGAGCTGCTCCGCGACGGTGAGCGCTCGGTGGGTGCGCTCCAGACCGAGCTCGGGCTGGAGTCCGGGGCGACCTCCCAGCACCTCGCAGCACTGCGGCGTGTCGGCCTCGTCGAATCTCGGCGCGAGGGGACGAGCGTCTTCTATCGGGCCGCCGACGAGAAGGTCTTCGACCTTCTCGCGGCGGGTCGCGCGCTCGTCGCGCGGCAGCTCGAGGACCAGCAGTCGATGCTTCGCGAGCTCGCAGAGACGTGAGCTTCGCCGCATCCGTGCTGGTCGGCGGCGCCGCGGTCGGCGCCGGTGGTCTCTTGACGCTTTTGCGCCGGACATTCGTCGCCGGTCTCACCGTGCAGGCCGTCGGCTGCGCGCTCCTCGCCGTCGGCGGGATCTGGGCGCTCGTCGCGGACGAGACCGCGGGACGCGCCTTCACGAGCGCTTTCGACCCGCGCATCGGGATCGACGGCCTCTCGGGCCTCTTCCTCGGGATTCTCGGCGCGGTCGGCGTCGCAGCGCTCGTCTTCGCGACGGGCTACCTCGAGCCGTCCACGAAGGGCCGGACGATCGGCGCTCTCACCGGGCTGTTCGTGCTCGTCCAGGCGCTCGTTCTCGTTGCACGCGACCCGCTCACGTTCCTTGTCGCCTGGGAGGCGATGACGCTCGTGCCGGCGGCCGTGATCCTCGTCTCCCGCGCGGACGAGCCCGCGCGGCGAAGCGTCTTCTATTACGTCGCGTTGACCCATCTCGCCGGCGCCGGGACATGGGTCGCAATCCTCCTGCTGGCGCGCGAGGGCGCGATCGGCGACCCGAGCGTGATCTCGAGCGGTTCTGGTCTGCAGGTCGCGATTGCGCTGGCGGCGCTCGTCGGCATGGGGGCCAAGGCCGGCGTGATGCCGCTCCACGTCTGGCTGCCGCTCGCTCATCCGATCGCGCCCGCGCATGTCTCGGCGCTGATGAGCGGCGTCATGATCAAGATCGCGATCTACGGGCTCGTCCGCGTGCTCGTCGACTGGCTCGGTGTGCTCCCGGAGTGGCTGGGCGTGTTGGTGCTCGCGCTCGGTGTGCTCTCGTCGGTGGCCGGGGTCGTGTATGCGCTGTTCCAGCACGAGCTCAAGCGGCTACTCGCGTTCCACTCGATCGAGAACATCGGGATCATCGTGCTGGGGCTCGGGGCGTGCCTCGTGCTCCGCGCCCGGGGCGCGGACGAATGGGCGGCGCTCGCGCTTGCGGCCGCGCTGCTCCACACGGTGAACCACGCGCTCTTCAAGTCGCTGCTCTTCCTCGGCGCGGGATCGTTCGAGAAGGCCGTCGGCTCGCTCGAGCTCGATCGCCTCGGTGGGCTGCTCCGCCGCATGCCATGGACGGGCGCCGCTTTCCTGGTGGGAGCTGCTGCGATCGCCGGGCTGCCGCCGCTCAACGGCTTCGCGTCCGAGTGGGCGACGCTCCAGTCGTTGCTGCACATGCCCGCCTTCGGCGGCGTCGGGGCCGGGATTGCGGGGGCACTCGCGCTGGCTGCGCTCGCCGCGACGGCCGCGCTCGCGGCGCTCTGCTTCGTGAAGGTCGGTGGGCTGGTGCTGCTCGGGCCGGCACGGCGTGAGGCCGTCTCGCAGGCGGAGGAACGCGCGGCGCCGATGGTCTCCGGGGTCATCGCGCTGGCGGGGACGTGCGTGCTGCTCGGGGTTGCGCCCGGCCTCCTGTTCGGGTCGCTGGTGGGGCTTGCGCCCTGGTCGGATGCCGCACCGACGACGGTCGGGCTCGACCTCCCGGGAACGGGCGTGTTGCGCTCGGGCGGGATAGCGCTCGCGCTGGTCGCGTTCGCCGGCGTACTGTTCCTTCTGCGGGGACGCCGCGTCGCCGCTCCCGTGCCGACGTGGGCCTGCGGACAGCTCGTGGAACGGCCGCTCGACTGGACCAGCGCGGGCTTCACGAAGCCGCTCCGCCTCGTCCTCGAGGACGTGCTGCGCCCGGAACGCGAGATCGTCGTGCGAGCCGAGGGCGGCGTCGTCCAGGAGGTCTCGTACGAAGGCCGCGTCCCGCACCTCTTCGAGGAGCGGCTCTACCGCCCGGTCACCGCCCTGGCGATGGAGGGCGCTCGTCACGCGCGGCGGATGCAGAGCGGCCGGCTCGGGACCTACGTCGCGTACCTGCTCGCTCTCGTCCTCGTCGTCCTCGCCGCCGCGAAGCTGGGGATCCTCGGATGACCGGAACCGAGGCAGCTGCCACCGCCGTCCAGCTCGTCGGCGGCATCGCGCTCGCGCCGCTGCTCGTCGGGCTGGTGCAGCACTGGAAGGCGCGACTCCAGGGTCGTCGCGGGCCGACGCCGTTGCAGCCGTACCGGGAGTTGCGGCGGCTCTGGGGGAAGAGCGGGGTCGACGTTGCCGGCGCGGGCGTCGTCTACCGGCTCGCTCCGCCGGTCACGGCGGCGAGCGTGGCGGTCGCGGTGCTGCTCGTGCCGGTTGCATCGGCGGCGCCCGATCTGGGCGTGGGCCGCGACGCGCTCGTGCTGGCCGGGCTGCTTGCGCTTGCGCGTTTCGCCGTCGCGGTTGCCGCGTGGGAGGTCGCGAACGGGTTCGCGCTGATGGGGGCGAGCCGCGATCTCACGATCGCCGTCTTCGTCGAGGCGGCTCTGGTGCTCGCGCTCGCCGTCGCCGCCCTCGTCTCGGGCACCACCGACCTCGTGCTGATGGTCGCGGGCACGGCCGGGACCGCGGCGTGGTCCGATCCGGCCCTGGCGCTCGCCGCCGTCGCCTTCGCGCTCGTGGTGGTGGCAGAGACGGGACGGCAGCCCGTCGACAACCCCGACACCCACCTCGAGCTGACGATGATCCACGAAGGTCCGCTGCTCGAGTACGCGGGGCGTGACCTCGCGCTGCTCCAGTGGGCCGCGGCGGCCCGCCACTGGCTCGTCCTCGTCCTGGCGGCGCAGGTGTTCCTCCCGCATCCGACTGATCCATGGCTCCAGCTCGCCGTGCTGCCGGTCGTCCTCGCGGCGCTGTGCGGCGCCCTCGCCTTCACCGAGACCCTCGTCGCGAAGATGCGGATCCTGCTCGCGCCGCGGCTCCTCGGCGTCGCGGCGCTCCTGGGGTTGCTCGGCGTGGTCGTGTGGCTCGTGGAGGCAGCGTGAGCGGAACCCTCGCCTGGGCGGTCGTCGCGCTCGGCCTCGCGGTCGTGGTCGTCCGCCGGCGTTCGGTTGCGGTCGCGCTCGTCACGGCGCAGGCGCTGTTGCTCGCGGGCGTCGCGTTCGCCGAAGCGGAGAACGCGGACGCCGCCACGGCCGCGCTGGCGCTCGCCGTCCGCGGCGTCGCGCTCGCCGCGCTCTTCCTCGTCATCGTCTCCCGCACGCGCGAGCCGCGCCCGGTGCGTGCAGGCGTCACCCCGTTCGCCCGAGCGGGCGTCGCGATCGGGCTGGCGCTCGCGCTGACGTGGCTCGTGCCGTCGATCGGGCTCGAGTCCGGGCAATCCGAGCGTGCGATGCTCGCGCTCGTCGCGTTCGGCGCTGCGGTCGTGGCGACGCGCCGGGCGACGCTCCATCAGCTGCTCGGGATCGTGCTGGTCGAGAACGGGATCGTGCTCGGAGCGATCGAGCTACCGGGCGGAGCCTCGCTCGGGATCGAGCTCGGCGTGGCGCTCGACCTGACCTTGATCGCACTCGTCGCGGCGGTCTTCCACGAGCGGATCTTCGCCGAGTTCGGCTCCGGCGACACCGCCGTCCTGGAGAGCCTGCGTGACTAGCCGCGAGACGTTGGCCCTCCTCGCCGTCGGGCTACCCGCCGTCACGGCGCTGGCGGTGATCGTCGTGCCGCGACGCGCGGTGCAGGCCGTGGCGCTCGCCGGGCTCGCAGGCGCGGGGGCGGCCGCGATCGCGTTGGCGGTTGTCGCCCTCGCCGACCCGGCGGCGCTCGAGGTCTCCGACTGGGTCGTTATCGACGCGGCCGCCGGGCTCATGGTCGGCGTGATCGGCATCGTCGGGCTCGCCAGCGCACTGGCCTCGCCGGCGTTTCTCGCCACCACGACGTCCGGACTGTTCGGTTCCGTACACGGGACGCGTGCCTACTACGCCGGCCTGGCGGCGTTCGTCGCGGTGCTCGTCGCCGTGCCGCTCGCCGGGAACCTCGGCGCCGCATGGCTGCTCGTCGAGGCGACGACAGCCGCTTCGGCAATCCTCGTCGGCTTCAGCGGCAAGCCGCGCGCGCTCGAGGCCGGCTGGAAGTACCTCCTGCTGACCTCGCTCGGCCTCGGCTTCTCCTTGCTCGGGATCGTGCTGCTCGCGTCTGCGACGCCGGGTGGAACGCTCGACCTGCTGTCGTGGCGCTCGCTCGCGGCCGACGTGCCCGCCGGGGAGACGACGCTCGTCGCGTTCCTGCTGATCGTCGTCGGTCTGGCGGCGAAGATCGGGTGGGCACCGGTCCACAACTGGCTGCCGGATGCGCATTCCGAGGCGCCGCCTCCCGTCTCTGCGCTGCTCTCTGCCGCCCTGCTGCCCGCCGTCCTGCTCGTCGCATGGCGCGTCGAGCGGGCGCTCGAGCCCGCCGTCGGCGAGGGCACAGGGAGGTCGGTGCTGATCGGGTTCGGGCTCGTCTCGCTTGCCGTCGCGATTCCGTTCCTCTGGCGTCCACTCGCGTGGAAGCGCCTGCTTGCGTACTCGAGCCTCGAACACATGGGCGTGATTGCCCTCGGCGTCGGCTTTGCGACCCCGCTCGCGCTCGCGGGCGTGGCGGTGCACATCGTCGGCCACGCGGTGGCGAAGGCTCTCGGCTTCTACGCAGCCACCCCGCTGCTCGGGCACGAGCCCCGCGCCGCGGGTCACGCGGTCACCGGCATTGCTCGGACGCAGCCGGGTCTCGGGGCGACGATGGGCATCTCGCTCGGCACGCTCGCCGGCCTGCCGCCGTCACCGCTGTTCCTGAGCGAGATCCTCGTGATCGCGGGTGGCTTCCAGGCGGGCCGCTCCTGGGCCGCGGCGGGCACCGCGGTCATGCTCGCCCTCGGCTTCGTCGGGCTTGCCCACGCGCTCGTCGAGACGACCGGAGGCCGCGCGCGCCGCCGCGACAGGGCGGTCGCTCCTGGCCTGCGACCGGTCGTCGCGCTAGGCGCGGCGTCGACCGTGATCCTCCTGGCTCTCGCTGCAGCCGCCTTCTGGCTCCCGGACACCGACATCGTCGAGGCGCTCGCGCGGGGTGTCGGATGACCGTCCGCGATGGCCGCGGGTACCGCGCGGCGCTCGAAGCGGCTCTTGCGGACGGCTACCGCGCTGCGGGGCTCCACGCCTCGGCGGGCGGGTCGATCGTGCGGGTCGCGCTGCAGGCGCCCGACGGCGCACTGCGGTTGGAATCGGTCGCCGCCGAGGACGGGGCCGTTCCGACCATCGTCGACCTCGTGCCGTCGCTTGCCTGGGACGAGCGCGAGGCGCACGACCTGCACGGCGTCTTCTTCGACGGGCACGAGCCGCTGCGTCCGCTCGTCGACCACGACCTCGTGCTGGGTCACTGGACCGTGCCGGTTCACGGCGACGACGCGTACCAGGTCGCCGTCGGCCCCATCCACGCCGGTGTGATCGAGTCCGGGCACTTCCGCTTCCATGTCGTGGGCGACCGGATCCTCCACCTCGACGCGCGTCTCTTCTACAAGCACCGCGGGCTCGAGCGGGCAGCGGAGGGAAGCGGGATTGCGGACGGCGCACGCTACGTCGGCCGCGCCTGCGCCGCCTGCGCGGTCGCGAACGGGCTCGCGTACGCGCATGCGTGCGAGGAGAGCCTCGGGCTCGACCCGACGCCCGAGCTTGCGCGCGTGCGCACGATCCTGCTCGAGCTCGAACGGGTCTGGAGCCACCTCAACGACATCGCGGCGGTGTGCGCCGGGGTCGGTCTCGCTGCCGGGAACACGTTCTTCGCGGCTCTCACCGAGCGCGCACGGCGGCTCAACGCGCACCTCACCGGCCATCGCTTCCTGTTCGGTGCCGTCGAGGTCGGGAGAAGCTCGCTGGAGGTCGACGCGCCGTCGGTGGCGGCCGCGCGAGAGGAGCTCGAAGCGATAGGGCGCGAGGCTGCACGCGGCTGGCGCGAGCTCCAGTTCAACACCTCGTTCCAGGACCGCCTGCCAGAGATCGGCGTCGTCACCGTGGAGGACGTCGAGCGGCTCGGCACGGTCGGCCCCGCGGCGCGCGCCGCCGGTGTCGCGGTCGACATGCGGTCGTCGGCGTCCCGGCTCGCGTACGCGGCGTTCGAGCCGCGCGTGCCCGAGCGACCGGAGGGTGACGTCCGTGCGCGGCTCGAGCAGCGCGCGCTCGAGCTCGAGCAGTCGCTCGACGTCCTGACCACGCTTCTGGACGGCCCGGTGCGCCCGGCCGCGGCGATACCCGACTCCGCCGAGTCGACCGTCGGCGTGGCCGTGGTCGAGTCCGCCCGCGGGGCGACGCTCTGCGTCGTCGAACGCGCCGGCGACCGCCTCGAGCGGGTGCGGCTGCGCACCGGCTCGTACGCGAACTGGCCGAGCGTCGCCTACGCCGCCGCCGACAACCTGCTGCCCGACTTCCCCCTGATCAACAAGAGCTTCGAGCTCTGCTACGCCTGCGCCGACCGCTGATGCTGACGTTGCTCCGAGACCTCCGCCGGCTCCGCCTCGACGTCGCGTTGCCGCGCCCCGACCGTGGCCGAAGCCTGGCGATTCGCCACGTCGACGCGGGCTCGTGCAACGGATGCGAGCACGAGCTCACGCTGACATCGGGACCGTACTACGACCTCCAGCGGCACGGCCTCGGTGTCGTGGCCTCGCCGCGGCACGCGGACGTGTTGCTCGTGACCGGGCCTGTCACGACCCGGATGCGCGACCCGCTGCTCACCGCGTACCAGTCGATGCCCGAGCCGCGGCTCGTCGCCGCCCTCGGCGACTGTGCCCTGGGCTGCGGCCTGCTCGGCAGCCCGGACGAGCTCGTCGGGCCGGTCGACGCGCTGTTACCCGTCGACCTTCGGATCCCGGGCTGCCCTCCGACGCCTGGCGCGATCGCCACCGCGTTGCTCGAGCTGGTCGACCGCGCTCGCGTCACGTCACGCTGAGCTGGTCGGGCGCCCACCCGGCTCACGAAGACTCCGGGCGGGCGCAACCAGGATGCGCCTCATGTGATCCCCTTGCACTCGTCGAACGACGAGCCGCGCTCGAATCCGACAGGGCGCGAGGTATCGGCTCAAGGGGAGGGACGTTCGACGAGCTGGGCCGGGGCACCGACGGACCGCCGTCCGTCGGTGCCCC
>DASTKF010000336.1:0-6841 GCA_035716065.1 Gaiella sp. | reverse complement strand
GAGCGTCCTCGACGCCGCGACGCTGACGGTGCGAGCCGTGGTGCGCGGACTCGGCGCGCCGCGCTACACGGCCACGCACCCTGCCGAGAAGCTCGCCTACGTCACCGATTCCGGTCGGGGCGAGGTCGTGACGGTCGAACTCGACCGCGCGCGGACGTGAGTCCCGGGGCCTGCCCGACATGTCTCGGTCGACGGGGGCACGGCTCTCTGGACCGCGCTCGGCTCCGCGGCGGACCGTATTGCGGTGCTCGATCTTCAGCGATCCGCGCTCGCCGCGCCTGGCGCGCGTCTTCGAGCCGCCGTTCCCGGCCCATGACGCAGTTTTCGCTCCCGACGGCGTCCACGCGTGGGTGACGTCGGGGGCGCGCAACGCGCTCGCGCTCTACCCGCTCGCAGGCGGTCCGCCGCGCGTCCTCGCCACCGGAGCCGCGCCGCAGCACGTCGCGTTCTCCAACACCCGGGCCTACATCGCGTGCGGGCGCGACGGAACGGTGCAGCCCGTCGACTCGACGGCAGCCCCGTGCGCACCGCGCACGTGCCGCACGGCTCGTACAACGTCACGATCGGTGTGTTCCTCCCGACGTTCGGGCGTCCTGCGGTCGTGACGCCGTCGCTGAACGAGGGCACGGTCACCGTGCTCTCACCGGGAGGCGACGTCCGCTTCGTGCGGCGGGTGACCCGCTCCGCGCACGACGCGTGCATTGCCGTCGCGGGCTGACGGAACCTCACGACACGGGCCGGTGTATTCGCAACGTCGAGCAAGGAGGAGCTCATGAAGATGCGCTTCGTTGTCGCCGCGGCCGCTTGCCTCGCGTTCGCGGGTGCCGCCACGGCCGCCGGGCCGGTGCCTCCCGTGATGAACGGTGCGCCGGGTATCGCGGTCGCGGGTGGCGCCCACGTCGTCGCCGTGGCGAAGCGCGGGGGCGGTGCGACACAGCTCCGCCTCGTCCGCGACCGTGACGGCGCAGTCGTCCGAACGCGGGTGCTTCCGGCGAACGTCGGCGTGCCGATGGTCACGTTCTCCGGGCTGGTCGAGGGAACGTGGGCGAAGGGGCGGCGGCTCGTTCTCGCGTCGTCCGTCTACGACGATCAGATCAATACGCGCTTCGTCGTGATCGACACACGCACGCTGGCGCCGCTTCGCACCATCACGCTCGCCGGTTCGTTCGCCTACGACGCGGTCTCGCCGGACGGCCGGCGCCTCTACGTGCTCCAGTACCCGGGCGGCGTCCAGGGCGGCGTGCGCTACGTCGTTCGCTCGGTCGACCTGCGCAGCGGGAAGCTCGAGCCGGGCGCGATCGTCGACAAGACGGAGCCGAGCGAGCGGATGAGCGGGATCGCGCTGGCCCGTGCGTGGAGCCGTGACGGCGCCTGGGCCTACACGCTCTACAACGGCGGCACGTCGCACGCCTTCGTCCATGCGCTGAACACGCGGACGCGGGTCGCCCGCTGCATCGACCTGCCGTGGGCGGGCGAGGCGCAGAGCGTCCTCGACGGCGTCCGGCTGGCCGTGACCTCGAGCCGCGTGCTGACGCTCACGAGACGGGGCGGTGCCGTGCTCGCCCGCGTCGACACTCGCACGTTTTCCGTGCAGGCGTAGCCGAGCTCAGCCGGCGGGCGCGTCTGCGTCCGCCGGCTCGGTGGCGTCCGCGATTGCCCGTACGACCTCCACGATGTCGCGGTTCGCGTTGTAGACGCGAAGCTGCCGCTCGGCCGAGGTGCCACGACCGAGGAGCGCCGCAACTCCCTCGAGCTCGCGCTCCGATCCGAGCTCGCGCGCGTGCGGCTCGAGATCCCGCAGCGTGCGCCGGACGAGCTTGGCGATGGGGGAGCGGATCCGGCTCCCCGTGGCGAGGTCCATCACCGGCGCATCGAGGCCGTAGCGCGCTGCGAGCCACTTGTTCTCGCTCGTCAGGATCCGGTGGTACGAGGGGATCTCCTCGCCGGCGTCGTAGCGCTCGCTGAGCTGCTTGACGAGCGCCTGGCAGTACGCCGCGATCGCGACAGCGTCCTCGAGGCGGGTGACGGCGTCGCAGACGCGGACCTCGATCGTCCCCCACTTCGGGTGGGGGCGGATGTCCCACCAGATGTGCGTGTAGTCGGCGATGCACCCGGTGCGCTCGAGCTGGCCGACCACGGACGCGTAGTCCTCGTAGTCACGGAAGCGCGGTGGTGGCCCCGAGCGTGGGAAGGCGGAGAAGACGATCTGGCGGCTCGAGGAGAGGCCCGTCGGCTCCCCGCGCCAGAACGGCGAGCTCGCCGAGAGCGCGAGGAGGGGGGCGAGGTGCGGAAGCAGGCCGTTCACGATCTGGATCGCCTTGTCGGGATCGTCGACCGCCACGTGGATGTGCATGCCGAAGATCAGCTCGCGCCGCGCGACGTACTGGAGCTGGTCGATCAGCGCGTGGTAGCGGTCCTTCGCCGTGATGCGCTGCCGCTCGAAGAGGCTGAAGGGATGAGTGCCGGCCGACCCGACGCGTAGTCCCTGCGCCCGCGCGACGTCGCGGACGTAGCCGCGCAGCGTCTGGAGCTCGCGCATCACGTCGCCCGCCGTGCGGCACACGGGCGTCGCGATCTCGAGCACCGACTGCATCAGCTCGGCGTTGAGACGGCTCGCGAGCTCGTCGCCCTGGATCGCGTCGAGCACCATCTCGATGTGCTGCACGAGGTCGAAGCTCTCCGGGTCGAGGAGCATGTACTCCTCCTCGACGCCCAACGTGTACGGCTCGCTCGCGCCGAACTTGTGGTCGAGGACGCTGGCGGCAGGCCCGTCGGCGACACCCGTGATCGAGCGCGGGACGATCTGCTTCACGGGAGCACCGCCTCCGCCTCGATCTCGACCTTCCACGCCGGGTCGAGCAGGTCGGCGACGACGCAGGTCGCGGCGGGGCGGACGTCGCGGAACGCCTCCCCGTGTGCCCGGGCGACCTCCTCCCAGTGCGCGCGATCGGTGACGTAGATGTTCGTCCGGACGACGTGCTCGAGCGACGAGCCCGCCTGCTCGAGCGCGGCACCGATGATCTCGAGGCAGAGCCGCGTCTGCTCGTAGGCGCCCTCCGGTGCAGGCGAGCCGTCGGCCGGGATCGGGGCCGTCCCGGCAACGTGCACCCGGTCGCCCGCGATGACGGCGCGCGAGAATCCTGCGACGCGCTCGTACGGAGAGCTGCCCGAGATGAGCCTGCGGCGCATCGGCGCGTCCCCTACGCCCGGTCCGGGATCTGCTGCACCGACCAGGCGTTCCCGTCCGGGTCGCTGAAGAACACGAACCGTCCCCACGGGAAGTCCTGGACGTCGCTCACCTCGACGCCGCGTTCGGTAAGCGCGGCATGAGCCGCCTCGATGTCCTCGACCACGACCTGAAGGCCCTTGACCGAGCCCGGCGTCATCTCCGTCAGCCCTTCGCCGATCGCGATCGAGCAGGCCGATCCGGGCGGGGTCAGCTGCACGAAGCGGAGGCCTTCCCCGACGACGTGGTCGTGATCGGGGTTGAACCCGGTGCGGACGTAGAACTCCTTCGCCCGATCCACGTCGGAGACGGGCACCGCCACCAGCTCGAGCCGCATCGTGATGTCGCTCATCGCTCGCTCCTTTCGGCCGGACGCTACAGCCTCGGGAGAGACACGTCACTACGATCGCCGGGTGGAGGCACTCCGGCAGATCGACACGTGGGAGGTGCCGTTCGCGGTTGCCGGTCTCACGCGTGCCGACGCTGCGGTGACGACCCACGGCGACACGGAGAGGTCCGTGCGCCTCGCGTCTCTCTCGAAGCCGGTCGCCGCTCTCGCGACGCTCGTCGCCGCCGAGGAGGGTGTGGTCGACCTCGACGAGACCGCCGGCCCTCCTCGCGCGACCATCCGGCATCTGCTGGCTCATGCGTCGGGCTTGCCCTTCGAGGGCGAGTCCCCGATAGCACCGCCCGGCCGGCGGCGCATCTACTCGAACGAGGGCTTCCGCGTGCTCGGCGACCACGTCGCGGGACGAGCCGAGATGCCCTTCGCGGATTACGTTCGGGCGGCGGTCGTCGAGCCGCTGGGCCTCCGGCTCGACCCGGGGGGCCATCCCGGAGCCGGTATGCACGGCTCGCTCGACGACGTCCTCGCGCTCGGCCGCGAGCTGCTCTCACCCCGTCTCGTGGCGCCGGAGACCCACGAGGAGATGACGAGCGTCCAGTTCCCGGGCCTCGACGGCGTGCTCCCCGACTTCGGCCGCTTCAGCCCGCTCGACTGGGGGCTCGGCATCGAGCTCAAGGGCACGAAGGAGGGGCACTGGTCGGGCGCGCTGACCTCGCCGAGGACGTACGGCCATTTCGGCGGCAGCGGGACGTTCGTCTGGGTCGACCCCGACCGTGGCGTCGCGTGCGCCGCCCTGACGACGCGCCCGTTCGGCGAGTGGGCCAAGGAGGCGTGGCCCCGCCTGTCCGACGCCGTCCTGCGCGAGCTCGCCTGAAGCGTACGGGGGGTTGCTCAGGCGTCGTCGGCGAAGAGCGGGCGCAGCAGCTCGTCGAAGGTCGCGCGGTCGCAGCTCGCGACGACGCAGGGAAGCATCGCCGTCACCGTCGCGGTGCGGGGGATGCCCATCGCCAGCGCGACCTCGCCGAACGTCTCGCCGGGACGGAGCACGGAGCGGGCGCCTCGCACCTCCTGCGCGACGGCCGCCATCCCGGAGAGGAGGACGTAGAACCGGTCGCCGGGCTCGCCCTCCGAGACGATCGCCTGGCCCGGCGGCACGTCCTCGCGCGCCATGCGCTCCGCGAGCCGCGTCAGCGTCTCGCCGGGAAGCGACGAGAGCAGGCCGACGCGGGACAGCTCGGTCACGGAGGCGGGGACGTGGCGAGGGCTCACGGGGGCAGCCTAGGGGACTGGCACCCGGAGGGTGCCTGTCCCCAGTGACGCTTCACGTTCGAGCACCGCTGTGACGCGGGCGTTCGCTGGGGTCAGGCACCTTGCGGTGCCAGACCCCAGGGGGGAGGGGGCGTGGGGGAGAGCTAGACCGCGAGGCCGAGCGAGCGCTCGATCGCGCCCTTCGGCTGCGCGCCGATCACCGACGCGGACGGCTCGCCGTCCTTGAACAGGATCATCGTCGGGATCGAGGCGACGCCGTAGCGCTGCTGGAGCTCGTGCTCGGTGTCGATGTTGACCTTCACCAGCTTCAGCTCGGTCTCACGCTCGGCCGCGATGCGGTCGAGCACCGGGGCGACGGCGTGGCACGGGCCACACCACTCGGCCCAGAAGTCGACGAGAACGGGCGTCTCGCTCTTGATGACCTCCTGGTCGAAGGTCTCGGTCGTCACGTTGAGTGCCATTGGTCCTTCCGTGTTCGATATTGCAGTTGCAAGTACATAGGTCAACGACGGGCGGCGAAAAACCCTTCCCTAGAATCGCCCCATGTTCGCACGCCTGCCGGACAAGCCGGATCACGACGCGCTCGAGCGAGGCGTGCTGGAGCTCTGGGAACGGGAGCAGACGTTCCTGCGGTTGCGCGAGCAGAACGCCGGCGGGCCGCGCTTCAGCTTCGTCGACGGCCCGGTCACGGCGAACCGGATGGTGCTCGGCGTCCACACCGCGTGGGGCAGGACGCTCAAGGACGTCTTCCAGCGCTACAAGGCGCTCCGGGGCCATCACCAGCGCTACCAGAACGGCTTCGACTGCCAGGGCCTCTGGATCGAGGTCGGCGTCGAGCGCCAGCTCGGGCTCAACTCGAAGCGCGAGATCGAGGAGTACGGCCTGGCCGAATTCGCGCGACGGTGCCGGGAGGTTGTCGTGCAGTCGTCGAAGGCGTTGACAGACGGCTCGATCCGCCTCGGGCAGTGGATGGACTGGGGAAACGACTACTTCACGTTCAGCGACACGAACATCGAGTACATCTGGCGATTCCTGAAGCTGATGCACGAGCGCGACCGGGTCTACATGGGGCATCGCTCGACCGAGTGGTGCCCGCGCTGCGGCACGTCGCTCTCGCAGCACGAGCTGACCCAGTCGGGCGTGTACCAGGACCGCGCAGACCCGTCGCTCACCGTCCGCTTCCCGCTCGTCGACCGCCCCGGTCAGTCACTCGTGATCTGGACGACGACGCCGTGGACGCTCCCTGCCAACGTCGCCGCCGCCGTGCACCCGGAGGAGCGCTACGGCAGGCGCGAGAACGGCGAGTGGGTGATGGTCGCGCGGTTCCCCGACGAGACCTTCGCGGAGGTGGTGCCCGGATCGGAGCTCGCCGGCCTCCGGTACGAAGGCCCGTTCGACTCGCTCCCGCCCGGCGCGGCGGTCGAGCATCGCGTCATCCTCTGGGACGAGGTCTCCGTCGACGAGGGAACGGGGATCGTCCACATCGCTCCGGGCTGCGGTGGCGAGGACTTCGAGCTGTCTCGGGTCCACGACCTGCCCATCCTCACGCCGGTCGACGAGGCGGGGCGGTTCTACGACGACTACGGGTGGCTGCACGGCATGTCCACCGGCGACGCGGCCGACCAGATCGTCGGCGACCTGGCCGAGCGCGGGCTGCTCGTTCACGCCGGCCTCTACGAGCACCGCTATCCGCACTGCTGGCGCTGCGACACGCCGCTGATCTTCCGCATCTCCGACGACTGGTTCCTCGCCGTCGAGGAGCTCCGCCAGCCGCTCCTCGACGCGAACGCGACCGTCGAGTGGACGCCGGCGTACATGGGCAAGCGCATGGACGACTGGCTGCGGAACATGGGCGACTGGAACATCTCGCGACGTCGCTACTACGGGCTGCCGCTGCCCTTCTATCCGTGCGCCTGCGGGCAGCTGAACGTGGTCGGGTCGAAGGCGGAGCTGCTCGAGCGCGCCACCGGCCCTGTCGGGGAGCTCGAGGAGCTCCGGCG